>NZ_JBDPNJ010000010.1:0-107195 GCF_039770665.1 Paracoccus sp. SSK6
GCATTGTCGCGGCGTGACGTTAGTGCGGTGTTCGGCAGGTCAACGTTGATATGTGGCAGGGTGCCCACCGCCCAGGTGAACCCCTACTCCTATCAAGCGACTCCTACCGATAAGGCGAGGCGGATGAAATACTGAAGCTGCTGAAAGCCTCCGAGCGCCATGCCAGCGACCACTATTTCGATGCTCTTGCGCTCGCCCGGCCCGAGCACCCACAGGAGATGCAAAGGTGTCTATCGGCGCTGCTCGATCCTGCCAAGCCAAGAAAGTTGCGCCGAGCCTCAAAGGCAGCCTGCCAGTCTGTTGTGGACGCTCTCATCACGGCACCTCCCGTGAACACCACCTAAAACTAACCCATTCTACTGGCAGAGTAGCACTACAAGTAGCCTCGGGGTGGACGCGATCGCCGCACCAAAAGCATCTAACCCGTCCCAAACTGGACATTTATTAGAACCTGTTGCTTTCACACAACTAAAATGCTTCATCGACTAAGAAGCTCAAGAAGAGAGGTGCTCGTCCATGCAGATAAACAGCGAAGCAATTGTTTACAATGATCGCATATACCCAATCAAGAATATCTCGTCGGCGGGGCTGATAGAGCGTCGACAGGATTACTACATGGCAAGTTCGGAATATAAGAAGCGTCGGAAGAGGCACAACCGTTTGGCGCTGATGTTGCTGGTTCTTCCGGTCCTATACCTTGTCCTAATTAACGGACCGCATGTGCTTGGCATTCCAGAATTCTACTGGATTGCATTATTTCCTGGTTTCGAGGGGTATTATTCAGAAAGCTACTCTTTGATAGCGTGGGGGATGCGCGCCATTGCAATAATTGTCTGGCTTCGCGGGCGCAAGCGTCCAATCGAGCAAGTTACAGAATACGGATTGGAGCTTCAGACAAACTCTGGCAGCGTCTCGCTTCTATGGTCGATCGACAAAGAATTCATGAGCAAACTAAAGGACGTAGTGTTTAAAGCACTATCCTCCACTGGCACTGCGATCAACTACAGCGTTAACATCGATAACAGGCAGTTTCAGGACAACAGTCACAATGTCCTAAATTCTACTACAAACATTACCCATGATTACTCGATAAACTTTGCCGAACACAAGGGATTGACTTCGGAGCAGATCATCTTTCTAACGAACGACTTCAATAAAGCTCTTCAGGAACTCGCTCGCATTTCGACCGAAAAAAATAACGAGGATGTGGTTGCCGAGCTGAAGGAATTGCGTGACGCAATTTCAAAACCCGACCCCGATCCGAACCTGGTGAAAAAAACCTATGGCCGTTTGAAAGGCGTTTGCGACGTTTACGACACATCGGACAAGGTCATGAGCCTGTTCAAAGTCATCGGTGCAGGAGTTGCCTATTTTCTGACGTGATATAGGTCACTTCGAGCGGTTATTCTGCCCATGGCCAAAAGGCGGGTGAATAGTCTGACGGAAAGCGCATTGAATCAGCGTGTGCTGATACGGCCCGGACCGCTACTATGCGATCCGGGCCACTTACATTTGGCGATGCAGTTGCCATTATAGTCAAGAATCCAGTTATAGCCGATGTCGCTCCGGCCATTATACGATGCCAGTGCCGAACCGCCGCGCGGCCTCTTTTTCAGACGGATTTATTCGCGGCATTCGTGCTGCACCACTTCATCAAGAAAAGTTTGGCCATGACTCATTTCCGCAACCTCAAATCGCTTTACAAACCGGAACAGGTCAGCGGCAGTTAGATCAAGTTCGACCTCCCTAATATAACTGGGATTGCCCGCCTGATCCGGTTCACAGACGTCCACAAAGATGCGGAGTCGTTGATCAGATTGACCATGATCTTCCGGAGTTTCGAAGCACACCTCCAGGATAAGGTCACTCTCGCTGATGCTGCCTTGCTTTCGCAAATAGCTTTCCAGAGACTCGTAATCGTCGCGTTCATGAGCGCGCATATGATTTACACGGCTATCCTGAGTAGATGTTACAAGAAGTGTCAATCTGACCTCCAGCGTCGGGTACAGAGACTAACTAAGCTTGCTGAATCCTGGAGTCTAGGATGCAGACCTCCCCTTGCTATCGGCGCCGCCGGCAGGACCAGCGGCGCCGATCGTGTCGTTGCCTACATCCTACCGCGCAGCCACCTCGGCCTTGACCAACGGCAGCGCCAACCCGGATGCCCGCGCCCGTAGCGCCCCTTCCACAATCGTGGCCAGCCGATCCTGGGTGATCTTGCTCTCGGCCACCGCATCCGGGCTTCCTGTCGTCACGTGCGCGATGCCGTCGGCGATCAGATCGCGAAGGTCCGGGTTCTGCGCATCCAGGTATCGGGCCTGCAGCAGATCGATGTTCGCGTTCGCGAAGTTGGTCACGGCCCTCAGGATGGCATCGCGGTTGAAGTATTCCACGACCTTGATCCGCAGCGTCTTGGCGATCCAGGCAAGAAAGCCGAAGAAGGCGGCGACGATGATCTCGGTCAGATAGGCCACCAGGATCCCTTGCGTCTGGTCGATCACGGTATTGGCCACCGGCGCGATCGACTGGGCGGCCGCCGGCAGCGCGGCCGCCAGCACCAGGATCAGGGACAGGACGGCCCCCGGCCGCCACAGGAACAGCACCGCCGCGACCAGGGCGGCGAACAGAAGGCATGCGAGGACGGTCATACTCACTTTCCTTTCATCCATGCGGGAACGTTGAAGCCAGGGCAGGCCTTGGCGGCGTATTCGTTGTGGCCGCTGACCCGCTCGATCTGCGTGCGCGCGCTGATCCCGTCGATCATCTGGCGCAGGGTCATGTCCTGTTGATGCGTGAAGTGATCGCCGAAGCTGTCGGTCTCGGCCGAGCCGTGGCCGCCGATCAGGCAGACATGGATCACGCCGCTGTTGTGGCCGGCCACCCCGGCGCCGATCACCGTCTCGGCCCGGCCCGCCAGGACCTTGCCATCGCGATCGATGATCCAGTGATAGCCGATGTCGCTCCAGCCGTTGGCCAGGTGCCAGCGCCGGATCTCGGCGACCTTCTCGGCGATCGGACGCCCTTCCATCCAGTCGGGCCGGGTCGCGCTGCAATGCACGACGATCTCGTGCACCGGGTGGCGCGCCGCACCCTGGTAGATCATCGCCGTGGTGGTGGGCTTGATCACGCCAGCCTCGGGCTTGGCCGGGGTCCCCTGCCCGAAGGCTAGGGCGGCCGCGCGGGTCTTCGGCCCGTCGATCCCGTCGATCGGCCCGGGCGCATAGCCAAGCGCGTGCAGTCCGGTCTGGATCGACCGGAAGGCTTCCTTCGTCATCTCGTTTCTCCATGAAAAAGCCCGCCGGTCAGGGCGGGCAGGTGATGCCATCAAAATTCGTGACTCGGCCGCTTTGTCGGCCTAACAGGCGGCAGACCCTGTTATCTGGTACGCACTTGTCCGAACGTTCTCTCTGCGCTGTGATCGAGCAACTCTTCGATCTGCTTCTTACTTCAGCTTCACCCGAGCAATTTCCGGGATCTGAAGGCGAACTTCAGCTTGCCTTGCTGATCAATGCTCGACGGTTGGAGCATCAAGACGACATGAAGGCCAGCCAGATCTTGCGGGAGCTTGCGGGACGGATCGAGGTTCCGACGAAACGGTTGATCCAATAGCCCATGTAGGTCAGCACCCTAGCTTCGGCCTTGTCCTGCCTGTGAGGCCAGACCGCGACCTGCCCTACGAAGTCGTCTTGGTCACCGGTACCACGGCAGCAGCTTGATCGCCTTGGGGTGCATCCACGCCTTCCACCAGGGCCACAGGTGGCGCTCCTCGGGCGGGATCAACTCCTTGCGGCACTTCAGCGCGCAGAGGAAAGCCGCCATCTTCATGAGGCTGAAGACGATGTTGATCGCCCGTCCCCGCGTCGCATCGCTCCACTGGACGGCGGTTTCGGGATACCAGAGCCGCAACAGCGGCATGCCGACATCCCAGTACATCGCGCGCAGGATGATGGCGCCTGCGAGGATCGCAAAGCCCATCGCGAACCACCAAGTGGCGCTTCGCAGTTCGCGAAAGCTCGCGCGGAAGGCATAGATCACGGCCAGATAGCCAAGGGTGATGATGATGGCCAGAAAGCCGCTGATCAGTGCCATGCCGTTACGTCCTCTTCCAACTTCCTCACGAGGCGCTCGACAGCTGCGACCCGCGCCTTGATGGCGCGCTTCTCAGGCGCGGTCTCGGCCTCATACTCGCGCATGATCTCGTCGGCCTTGGCCTCGCGGCGGCCATGGCCGGTCAACTGTCGGATGAGCCGCCCCATCATCGCCGATCCTCCAATAGCCGGCGCTCGTCCCGGCGATCTTCGAGCAGTTGCACGGCGCGCCGCATGATCTCGGTATTGGCACTGGTCGTCCGGTTGGTGTCGGTCAGCAGATCGCGGCTTTCCTTGACCGAGGTTTCAGCCATGGCCAGCATCTTGTCCTGCAGCTCGCTGTTGCGCTTGTACTGGATCCAGTTGAACCAGCCCTGCACCACGATGACGACGCCAGCCAAGCCGCCGCCGACTTCCTTGATGAATTCAGCGAGGTCCATCAGGCCGCGCCTCCGATAGTGGCGCACAAAAAGGCAATCGACGGCTGCGGCGTCGGACCATCCTGCATGATTTTATCCTGCTATTTGCTTGATTGGGCTACATGATCATCCGCGAGGAGAAACTTGCCAGGCAGTTTCACCGAGACGGCCCGGCATACGTTTGCCTAGCCTCTAAGAGCCCGACCCGCTGATTCGTCGCGGCGGGTGGTTCGGTTTCCGAGTACCTGGTTGTTTTTGCCCCGCCGCGACGATGACTATCCCGGATGATGCTGAAGAACTGGCCTGCTAGGCGCTTGGGCCGCTTGATTGCCATGCGTTCGACAGTCCGCCGATGGCATGGCGCGGATCGTCTCTGCCTGATGGCTCATACGGCGGCGCGCATGCGGATGGAGACAGGTGTCACGTTCCCGACCAGATCGGTTTCGGTGAACCGCCAGGGATCAGGGGCAGGAGCGTTAGATGCCGAACAGCAGCCCTTCAGGCCACCCTTCGGCCGTTGCAGAGTAGACGTAGATTCGTCCGGCTGCTTGGGCCGGATGACACGCGGCTCCGACCCGTCGAGGTGGAAGGGGTTGAGGGCCCGTATTCAGGAGAACTCAATGAACAACTCAACTGTGGAAAATGTGGCGATCGCCTTCACGAGCATTCTCGTCACCACTGTGGCGGCACTAACGCTTTTGCCCTCCGAGAAGCTGCTGCTCAAACCGCTCTTCAACGACAAGATCAACCACATGCTCGCCTGGGGCGCCTTGACCGTTCCTATTGCGTCAGCGCGGCCTAGCGCGATCCGATGGCTCTTCCCCGCAGCGGTGGGTGCTGGGGCAGCGGTTGAACTGATCCAGCCATCTGTGGATCGTGAACGGGAAGCAGGTGATCTTTTAGCTGATACATTCGGCGCAGCCTTGGGATGCCTAGCCGGCTGGCTGGTGCATCGAGCCTGCAGCCACCAAGCCAGCCTGTAACGCGAAAAGAAAGGCTTTATAGCCCGAAGTGCTCTATAGCCCCAGATTTAACATCCTCAATATCGACCGACCATGCACCGCTAGTGCGATGCCCATCGGTTGCAGGCTCGAATGGATCACCGAAAACGTATCCAAGCCTCCCCTCAACGGGAGAAATGAATATATCCGCAAGGTGCAACCATCCGGAAGATCCAATGATCAATATTTTCGTTTCTGGAGGAGAGAATACTGCGTTGTGCATAGCTGACCCGGCAGTACCGGCAATCATCTTAGCACCCGAAAACAAGGCAATTTGATCTTCTATCTTTAGATCCTGCGGATGCACGATTGAGAATCCGTTATCGGAGAACCAACGTTCAATTTCCGGTTCAACCCCCAGCTTCCTTCCCTTCGTTTTTGTTCTGGAAATGTAAAGTCGCTCAACTTTAGGCACATCAGAAAGATGCCTCAGGCGACAAATCTTATCATAAACCTCTAAAGCTTGCGGATAGACGCCGTCCCTACGCCCGAATGTTATTCCTGGGAAATAAGCAGACTGAACGACAGTTGGACGATCAATATGAATGACATTCCAAGGATCCATTCCTAGTGCCTCAAGCATCATTGCATAGGTTCGGTTCATCTTAACGGTGGTCGCAAGAGGTGTATTTTTAGGCACATGGTCGTAAGCCCAACATTTGGCAATAACATCGAACAAAACGTGTCCGTATACTTTTGGATGATCAGCGTCAGCAAAGTATACTGGATGAGGGACATGACGAACTTCTGCAGGAATATTTTTCAAGTATGAGTATGAATCCTCATCTTTCGAGGTTCGCTTCATGTACCCATGCCATTTATGCCTACCAAAATAGAAGCTGGGGTTGAGAACTGTGGGTGGGTCACCATCCTGAAGGACCACGTTGCCAGGGAGCAAAATACAGCCCTCAAATTTATTCAAATCAAGAGGTTTTTGCTCATATATATCTTTGATTGGCGCATCCGCCAAAGGCAATTCTTTCCTGCCATACACCTTAGGCATGGTAATCTTTTGTGGCGGTGGCGGAGGCATGCGAAGGACTCTTGTCACCCTGTCAGATTTCCCCCAGGAAAGGTATGGCCAAGGCTGCTTATGGATGCGGCAAATTAGTTCGATATCCTCATCCTGAAAACCATCATTCATTCTACATCCCTCTTTCCACAGTTTGTATGGATAGTTCAGCCGTTATCAATTACCTCAATGAATCTTGGAGATCACTGATGCCGTTCATGAGCGATCTGCGTTAGGACGCATTCGAGACAATCTTACTTTGGCGTGATCCATCTTGCCCCATCAAGAAGTACGGGACATTAGCTGCCACACCTCGCGTGTCAACCAAGCAGGCTTCAGGTGTGTCTATGAAATAGTATAGAGCCTATTAGGCGCAACCAGGTGCGCCGTTAGCCTCACCCCACTTTGATCAGAACGAACGTGCGGCTTCCTTCAACAGTATCCACAATGCCGCAGGAGTCGATGTAGTCAGCCAAGGTTAGTTCCGCTTTGGGAACCAGTTTGCAGGCAATGCCGTCTTCTGGCCCTTCGATCGGCACCACATACTTCCCCACATCTTCCGTCGTAGCGTTGATAAGCGTCGGAACTACGCCGCAAAACGCTATGCGGTCGTATTTGATGCGCTCCTGTTCCAGAACATCCGCCATAATTGCTCTGCGGCGTTCACGCGCGGCACGAGCTTCTTCAACCTGCGTTTCTCGCATTGCCAGTTCAGCTTTCCACTCAGCCAGCGCAGCTTCACGCTCCTCGTTGTAGATGAGAAGCGCCGCCTCTTGTTCAGGGGTCAACGGGCCCTCGGGAAGATCGGGGCCATCTGGGAACCGGAATGGCGGCATCGCTTCGATAACAGGTTCTTCGCCCACAGGCTCGACGCCATACTTGATGAAAAGCGCGTCTTCCGTCCCCCATCCATCATTCCCTACCAAGTTGGGATTGGTAGATTTGAAGAACACCCGACCCACAACCTTAGACCAGCGGTCTGTGAGCAAACCGTCAGCCGCCACCCCAAGCATCGCGCCTTTGGTAACCGCTCCGTAGAGGTGCGGCTTTACTTCACGGTATTCGGCATAGTCCGCACCGCTGGCGTTGATGGTGCCCCCGGCGTTGATTGATCGGCCTGCGGCAGTTCTGCCGATGCCCATAATTGCGAAGGCACTGTTCCATCCGGTCGTACCGCCTTCACCGCGAGGCATAATCGCACAGGATACGCCCCCAGTGCTCTGCGCGAAGTTCACACCGTGTTCGCCCGCGTTGCTGTGCGCCATGCGGAACGAGTAGTCAGTCCATTCAAGACGTGCATGATCGGCGCGGAACGTGATCGACCTGCGCAAGCTGTCGTAGTTCTTTCCTGCCGTGGATGCGTATATCGAGAAGCCTGCTGAATAGTCGGTGTCGTTGTCAGACTGCCGCTCGGCAGCCCAGCCTGCGCCGACACCATAGGCGTGGTTCAGGTCTGGAGAGATTTCACTTGCGCCGCCTCCAATGTCAGAACCGGGGACATGAACCAGAAAGCCGCCGCCCGATCCGGCATTGACGTCTTGGTTCAAGCGATCTTCCAGGATTGCCTCGTAAATCCAAGCGGGCGTGGTGTTTTGCACAACAGCACCTGCAGCGACCTGCTTCGGGATGTTGTATGCCTGCTTGATCGGCCCCTGCACGATCCCGTGTTTCGGATCGAATGCAGTCCGCCCGTCGAACTCGATCACCTCAGTCAGTTGCAGTGGGCGCTTGACCACTTTCGTCCAAGATTTAGAGGGACTTGGTTGACCGACCGCCCACCGATGAAATTCAACCGTATCACTGCCCTCTGTAAACTCCATCGTGACATAACTGGCTGGATAGTCTGGAAATCCAGTTTCGGCATCAAATGCGCCGCTGTTCATGTCCACGCCGATAAAGTGGCAGTTGAACCAGTCGCCGTGTCCGACAATTTCAGGGTCGTTGAAATTGCCGCCAGTATGACCTGAGAACCACAGGTCAGACTTGAACGCCGCAGAGGTCAGGATGTCGGTGAAGCGAGAAGACCCGATAAGGGAACCGCCGCTAGTGGTTGAGCCTGCCGTGGTATTCTGGATAGGGTGATGTGTGACATTGACGATCACGCAGTCCTGGTGACAGCGGACCAACTCTTTCCACCAATCAACAACATAGTCTGCAATGTGCCCACCAGTCGCGCGCGACATGGGCGACATGAAGACAAAAAGAATGTTGCCCATCTTGACGTGGTAGAAGTGCCGGTCAAACCATTTCAGAAACTCGTTCCAGGTGAATTCTTCCGGGACGCCGCCGCTTCCATAGTTAATGTCATGGTTTCCGGCGATGTAGAACGTCCGAGACTTCGGCGTCGGCAATGCCTCCAGGTCGCGCAACAGTGTATCATACAGGATCGGCGCTTCAGACCACCAGCCGTCACCCGTAGGCACGTTCCCCCGATGTGCGATGTCGCCCGCGTAGATCGTCGCGAAGGCGTCAGGATGCTTGGCGGCAATATCTGCAATGAGTCCAGTGACTCGTTCCCGCTGCATAGAAGTGGCCGGCTGGCCGTCTGCCATGATGACCCACTTCTGTTTGGCGGGCTTTCGCTTCAGCGCATTTCCTAGAACACCATTGGCGGCTGCAGCCGCAGCTGCAGCGTCGGCTGCAGCTTGGGTTGCACTTTCTGTCGCCGTCTCGCCTGCGAGGAAAGCCTCACGCAGATCGCGGTTGTAAATAGGCTTGCGGGCCGTGGACCGATCCCCCATAGGGTAAGTTGACGGATCGCCACCTTCGTGATCGCGCAAGATGCGATTGATGAATTCGCGATAAGTCTCGGGCATATCGGCCTCATGCAAAAAGACCCGCCTTGAGCGGGCCTGTGGTGTGTTAGTGCGGAGTTCAGGTCGTGGTAATCTGCACAGGGCCAGCAGCAGGCCCCTCAACGCCCGACACGTTGGCGGCGCGCACCCAATAGTAATAGGTGCCCGGCTCGACCGGATCGTTGTATTCCGAAAGTTGCCCCGACGCCCCGCCTGTCACGGGGTGGATGAAGGCTGCATTCGCCAGGTTATTCGTCGCACCGCGATAGATGCGGATGGCGTAGAAGCTGCCTGCCGGGTTGCGCCAACTGATGCCGCTGGTCCCGGCGGGCATGAGTTCGGTCGGCTGGCCCGGCGGCGTGGCGTCGATCTGGATCGTGATCGGTCCAAGCGGGATGCGCGGGGCCACGCCGTCAAAGACGCCCTTCCACCGGACCTGCACCTGATAGGTTGCCCCATCCTCCACGGCGCCGGATTGTGCCCGCAGATCGGTCGTCACCATCTTCTGCCAAGCGCTGTCACCGGCCTTGCGATATTCCGCCTCGATGGTCAGGTCTTCCCGCTCCGGGATGGCTGCTGCCTCCACTTGCAGGATGGCCTGCCGCGTCCCTGCGCTGACCTGGACGACGCGCTGCGTCAGGGTGGCAGTCATCAGCGGGGCCGGGTTGCCTTCGTCGTCAGGCAGATCGGCAGTGCTTTCGCCCTCATCGGCTGGCTCCCATGCTTCGGATGCCCGACTGACGCGCCCCAGTTCGATCCGGCACTTCATCTCCACCGGGTCAAATTCGTGATCCAGCACCTCGTATTCGCCCTGAATGATGCGGCCCGACCCATCCTCGGGCTGATAGTCCAACAGGATCGTATGGCGCTGCCCGTGGAAACGGGGCCAGCGTGCCTTGAGGCCGACAAGGTTGGTGATGATCGTGATCTTCTGGCGGTTGTCATCGTGCATCTGCCGCTTTGCCAAGCGCCGGGCTTGTGACAGGTTCGGGCACATCTCCAGCCGGTATTCCTGCGGGATTTCACCCTCGACTGCGAGGCGGCTTTCATCCCGCCATTCCGCCACTTCCATGATCTCGTAGTTTTGCTTCGGATCCAGGTGGAAGATGCGCAGGACGTTGTATCCCTCGCGTTCGCTGATAGCCTCGCTGGTCTGGATTTCCTCGATGTCCTTGGCCGTCAGCGTGCAGGCAGGCTCACCGAACGGCCCGCCGATCAGGCCAATGCGCCCATCCTGCATCTCATAGGGGCGGATGCCGCTGCTGGTGTGCATCCGGTCCAGAACCTGCGACGGCTCCTCGTCCAGCGTCCAGTAACCCCAGAGGCGCAGGTTGGGGGCAGTGCCTCCCTTCTTCTGCGGGATCGGGATGTCCGAAACATCAGCCATTGCCGAAAAGCTGGCCCAGTTCATTTCCGCAGGAGTCAGCCGGTATCCGTCTTGGTGGGTAAGATAGAATGCTTCGACAAGCGCCGCATTGTCCTTGTAGGCCGTCTGCCCGGTGCGAGGGTCATAGACCGCAGAACTGTCAAACTCCCACTGCCAGGACGTGTTATAGGACTTCGGAAAGACCTTCATGAAGTCCTCGGCCTTGGGCATCCACATCCGCACCAGGAACGTGGCCTGCCCTTGAATACGCCGGTTGGCGCTCCAATACCCGAAGTTGGCCGTCAGAGGCGTGTAGTTGCCGCCGAGCGCCGCGCCGTCGCGCGTATAGACCCGCGTCCAGTTGGCCGCATTCCCGCTGGTGACGTTGCCGTCCGAGTCTAGGCTGACCTTCTTCCCGTCCATCCAGAAGCTGATGAAGCGGTCGATCCGCCCGTGGTTCAGCAGGATCAACTGATACAGCGCCGCGCCCTTCACGTCGAAGAACGCCCGAATCCCGCCCGCCATGTAGCGGCCGACGTAGATACGCCGGGGCGCATCCACCTGATTGATGATCGCCTTGATTTCCGTCTGCGGAATGGTCGGCTTGGGGGCAAGTGCCCGTGCCACCAGGTTGAGAGAGACGGACCCGATGACGTTCGTGGCGACAGTGGCCAGCGACAGGATCGTGGTTGTCGATAAGCCCGCAGCGGCCCCGAGAAAGCCCACGGTGTAGCCGATGCCGTAGGCAATCGCGGAAAAAATCGCCATTACTTCACCATTGCCGTTTCCGCCGCCCGATATCCGGCCCGTTCAAGGATGCGTTGCGCTGTGCCGCCCTTGCAGGACATTTTCTTGAGGGTCGCGCCCTTGCGGTCGGCCCACTCCTCGAAAGCCTTGAGCAGTGACAACCCGTCGCGCTCGGCCCACCATCCTAATTCGACAGCGCACGGGTCGGGGCTGATAACCGTCTGCGTGATGGTTGCGGCGATGAAGCCGTGATCCGATACCGCTAAGAAGCCGTCAGGCGATGTTATAAGCCCCGCGAGCGTCTGGCCTGTCCTGATGCGACAAAGCTTCTGCGGGCCGTCCACAGCCGCCACCAGCCGCGCTACCATGTCCACGATGCGCGGAATGTCTGCTTCTGTTGCGGGCCGGATCACGACCCAGGAACCCAGACAACCGATTTATCCCGCAAGCTTGCCAGCAATCCCAGCCCCGTATCGCCGGGATACCGCGCCCGCTGGTCCGCATCGGTCCACCGGCCATAGGCAGGCTTGCCCTGCCGGGAGAGCCGCCCATAGGCTTCCAATTCAATGCTGCGGCTATCCGGCGTGGAGGTGCTGCGCATATCCCGCATCCGGCCTGTGAAGATGCTGATCGGGTCGCCAATCAGCCGCCCGGCGTGGTCATCGCCCCGCTCAATCGTGCTGAACAGCTGGTAGAAGATCCGGCACAGGCGATTGTTGACCTCGACGGCCTGGTTGTCGCACCGCGCCACCATTTCCGGTGAGGCATTCGGGATGCTGAATCGAACCATGCCAGCCGACATCCCGTAGGTGATGTTCATGGCGCTGATCTTGATCACGTCTCCCGTGCCCTGGTATTCCACGCCCCCGGCCGTCAGCGGCCCGTAGCCCAGCCACCACCGCTGCGGGTTGGCACGGAAATCCATCTGGCACAGGATCGTGCAGGCAATGTCGCCCCGACGCAGCTGCTCGTCAGGGATGTCGTGGATCGCAGACATCAGAAGGCCTCGATGAACGACAGCCGCGCGGTCTTGATGGGCGAGGTATCCAGCCCGATCTGGTCCCCGCTTTCCATTGCGCAGAGCAGCTTGAGTTGATCCACGACCACAACCGTTCCGGCGTCATGGTTGCCCCGGATCGGTGGCATGACGGACACGCGGCAGGCTGTGTCGCTTTCGTCAATGGCGCTGACGTTCACGACCTGGTGCAGCCGCTCCCCGATGGTGACGAACATGCCCGGCCAGAGATGCGACAGGGCGGGCTTGTTCACGTCGATAAAGCTGTCACGGCGCGACGCCGGGGCGCGCAGGGTGAAGCCGTCGAACGGATCGTTCACAAAGCCTACGTGATCCAGCGTGTATTCCGGAGCCACCCCGCCACGGGCCAGCGGACGGCCGTTCGCGTCATTCGGACGCCACGGCGTGCAGATCGGCACGACGCAGCAGGCATGGCCGGACATCGCCGTGACGAAGGACGACAGTGCAAGGTGGGCCTGCTTTTTTCGCGCCACGACCGACATCTCCACACGCCAGAAGCCGTTCAACGAGGGACGCGCGAAGGCCTCGCCGTCGATGTTCGTGAACGTGCCGAGCCGCTGGCCCTCCAGCCGGGGCAGCGAGGATTGCAGCCGGACGGGATAAGGGAACGCCACTCTCATCGGCCGTTCCGCAGATATTGGCTGTCCTGTTGCGCGCGGCTCGCACCTGCGACACCTTGGGCGACGATCAGGCGAACCCGATCTTCGGTGACGTATTCGGGTGTCACCTGAACGCCGGGGGCATTATTGATGATCTCGATCTTGGGGACGCTGCCGACTGATCCGCCCCGGTGCAGAGCTTCTAGCGTCGGCAAGCCTATGCGCTTCACTGCTGGAGCGGACATGACGTATTCCCCGCCGTGAACCACCCCTGCGACGGCGCTGCGAGGCATGTTTCCCGTATAGCCCCCAGCCTGGAAACCCAGAAGCCCGCCAATGCTTGCGGCCACACCGCCCATGCCGGGCAGGCCCATCATGCTCTTGATGAACTGCATCTTGGCGATTTCCATCAACAACTGGCCGACAGCTTCCTTGGCCGACATGGATCCGTCGAAGATCGAGCCGAATAAGTCGGTCAAGGCATCCTTGCCCGCGCGACTGCGTTCCTTGATCTGGTCCAGCTTCTCGGCGGCGCCTTCCGCCTTCAGACCTGCCTGGACATAGGCCTCTGCCATCTTGTCGATCTCTGCTTCCAGTTCAGGCGTGATCTCCTTTCCCGCCTGCGTTGCCGCGTGCAGCAGCTCTGCCTTCTTGCGGGCGAACTCCAGAGCGTCGCCGTATTCCTTTCCGGACGCCGCCACCGCCACCAGAACTGCCGCTTCAGCTTCGAGGGCTGCGGTGCGGTCGCGGATAGCCTGAACTTCCTTCGTGAACTCGTCGGCCTTGGCCTTGCCTTCTTTGCCGCTTTTCGAGCTGCCCTTCTTACCCGCAGCGCTACGGGCTGCGGCGCCCGCCAGAGAGGCTGCAGCAAGATCATTGGCCTGCTGGTGGGTCAGGGTGACTCCTGCCTCGCCTGCGCGCTTCCTGACGGCCTCGATCTCGCGTTGCAGGGCAAGCTGTTCCGCCGTGGCGCTGTTGCGAGCCTCCTCGGCTGCGGTGAAGCCTTCCAGGGCCTCGCGCTGCGCCTCCATGCTGTCCATGCTGGCAGCCTCGGCCGCATGCCGGTCGCGCATGGCCTGCGTGGCCTTCTGGTCCGGCGTTGTTCCTGCCGCCCGGGCAATGGCCGCGCCCATGCTGTTGGCTAGGCTGGTGACAGAAGCAATGACGCTCCCCAGACGGCCAAGCTGCGAAATGACGCCCTCGAACGTGGTGCGGTCACCTGCCTCCAAGGCACCGAAGGCATCAACCGCCGCCGCCTCAATCTCGCCCAGCTTGACAGTGAAATCCTCGCCGCTGATCTCGCCATCACGGAAGGCCTGGACGAGGTTCTGCATTTCCTCATAGGCCACGCGCAGGGCATCGGCTGCCGTGTCATAGCCCAAGCTGTCGAGCCTGCTGATGGCGTCGATCATCGCCACGCCTGCCCGGCCTGCTTCTTCGGCCAGGGTGGCATAGCGCTCATCGAGGCGGGCAAGCGCCTCTTCGTTCTGTTCCACCAGGTCGCGGTTTGCCGACAGGGCGTCATAGACTTCATCGCCCAGGATGGCCCTGCCTTCATCCTCGTTGGCAAAGATGCCATCGAGTCGGGCGCGCAGGTCGGTCAGTTCCGCTCCAGCCGCCACCAGGTTGACCACCGCAGCCTTGGCGAAGGTTGCCGCGCTTGCCGTCAGCTGGCTGAACTTGCGATCGATCTCATCCGCCTTGGCGATCAGTTCGGCGTCGAGGACAGCGCCGGTCTCATGCGCTTTGTCGATGGTCGCTTGCAGCGCGCCCTGACCTTGGCCCAGAAGTTCCACAAAGCGTTCGCCGCCGGTGCCGCCAAAGATTTCATCTGCGATCCGGATCTGCGCGGCCTTGTCGAAGCCTTGCAGCCGCCCCAAGATTTCCAGCATCAGGGCTGACGGATCCTGAAGCTTCTCCTTCAGATCTTCGGCACGATAGCCGAGGCGTGCAAAGGCTTCGGCAGCTGGTCCCGCCCCGGTCACGATCAACTCGTCGGCGCGCAAGGACAGCTCTTTGAAGCCGTCGACCAGGGCATCGACCCCGATCCGGTTTTGGTCGGCCACGAACTTCCATTCCTGGAACGCCTCAGCCGAGAGGCCCGCCCGCTGCGCCTCGTTGCCGATCTCGGCAATGCTGCGCACAACCTCCCGCGAACTGCGCACGATCTCGCCCACGCTGCCGACCGCAAACCCGCCGAGGAACGCCCCGCCAAGCCCGCCAAGCGCCGTCATTGCCTTCGGCAGGGCGATCTTGGACAGCGAGGCATTGGCACTGTCCCGCAGCTTGTCGAAATCCTTGGCGATCCGGTCATTGGCACGGGCGAATTCACGCTCCTGCTTTCGTGCCGCCTTCTGGAAATCATTCTCGACACGTGCGAGCTGCCGGTTCAGCTTCTGCATGGCCACGCCGATATCAATCGCCAGATCGCTCTGCTCATTCATCAGGGGCCTCGTTGAACATGTCGGTCAGTGCGCAGAGCGCGCCATAATCATCGGAGTTGAGGTCCGGTGCGGGGCCGGTCCCCTGGGCGCGGTTCCATCCCGCAACGCAAGCCGCGAACTCGTCCAGCGTCATCTCCTGCACCTCGCGCGGGGTGAACCCCATGACGGCACCGTTGCCGTAGAGCTCTTCCGCGTCGATCAGGGCTGACGGGTCACTTTTTTTTTCTGCTTGCTGTCCGCAGTGTCTCCGTCGTCTTCCTCTTCATCCCCGTCTGACTTGAGCGAGGCAAACAGGACGGACATGGCGGTCGGAGCAAGCGCCATAAGGCCAACGCGATCCACCGTGACGCTGACAATCTCCTGCGCCTCCTGCCGCGGGATGCCGCCCCCGATCATGCCAAGCCGCAGGGTCTCGGTGATATCGGCGACATGCCAAGTGGGCGCACCGGTCAGTGACGAACGCAGGCGTGCGAACACAGGGGCAATGCCCGAGCCGCAAGCCTTTTCCAAGGCGATCATCTCGCCGATGCGCAGCAGAAAGGGATGTTCCCCCCCTGCCCAGTTCAGGACGATCGGCTCACGCATCAGGCCGTGATCTCGTGATAGGTCATCTCGCCATCGGATGCGGCAGTCAGCGAGACCTGTGCCTTCTCGCCGCGATTGCCGGAGATCTCCAACTGCGAGACATGGATGTTGCCTGCCCAGTATCGACCGTTCGCGATGTCATCGATCTTGCCGATATACATTCGCGCCCGCACCGACTCGCTTCGGTTGAAGATGTCCCACCACTTGTCCACTGCGTCGGCAGCCAGGACCCCGGAGCCTGTGACCGAGAAGTCCAGTGACGACACCTCGCGTTCGATCCATGACGGCAGATCCGGATCATCGCAGTCCGGGACATCCACCTCGTTCATGTTCTTGGTGAACGTCGCCGTGTGTTCCGTCAGCCCGCAGGGCTTCAGGAACTGGCCGGCGCTATCAGGGTCTTCGAAGTACAAGGCGACGAGCGACCCACGGAACGTCTTAGGCTTTGCCATTGGTCTCTTCCTTCAGGCTGGGAATTTCCTCGAGTGCGCCCAGCTGCTGGCCACGTTCGATCATGGCGGCGGTAAGGCCCTCGTATTCCTTCCCGGCCTCGAACGTCTTCACGACGTTTGGGCGTGGGATGAAGTCAAACGACTTTGTCGCGCGAAAGCGCGTGCTCTTTGGCTGCGGCATGTGCTGCTCCTGTCAGATGGTTTTCACGGCATTGCGGACCGCCCGGTTGATGCCCGAGCGAAAGCTGCGGCGGTTGGCCCGCCAGACCACAAAGAAGAACGGGTTCGCGGGCATGTTCTTGGTGCCGAACTCCTGCCAGCGGGCATAATAGGCGTCCTGGTCTCCCAACGACTTGTCTCGCGTACCGACATAGATCGTGATGAACAGACCGGCGACTCGCCCCTTGACTGAAGCGATCGACAGCGAGCCTTTCGGCGCGTTACCCCACGTCCAGCCGATGCTGTCGCGTAGGGCGCCAGTCTCGTAAGGCGCAAGAGCCTTCATCTCGCGCACGATCAGGCTGGCCCCGTCTTCCATCTGCGCCCGGACGGCCTTCAGAACCACGTCCGGGACGGCGCGCAGCTTCCGCTTCAGGCCGCGATCATCGACCACGATCAGGCCTCTTCCAGCGAAACTTCGATCTGCACGACGCCATGCACATCACCGGACGGATCGTCCATGACGCGAACAAGCGTCACCCCGATCGGGTGCATGGCAAAATCGCCCTCCGCCTCGAAGTCACCAAGGGCGGCGCTGATCTCGTCGCACAGATCTTCAACCCGGCTTTTGCGCGAGCCTTCGTCCCAGACATCAATCTGCAAGGACCAGATCTTGCCTTTGATGCAGTCGCCATCGTCCGGACGCCAATCCGAGGGCCCGAGCGTGCAGTAAGGGTGCTCGTCCGTCGCGGTCGCCTGGTCGTAGACCTTGCCGGCCAGATCCGGCACCTGATCCTCGATCCGCGCGATCACCAGGCGGCGCAGGGCACGACCCGATTTCATTTCCGATGCCCCTCGACCTGCATGATGAGGAATTGGCGATCCTGCGAGAGAAACGGATTACCTTTGACCTCGTAGCGCCTGGTAGGCGTCTCGATCCGCCATTCCGAGGTGATGCGTTGTGTCAGCGAATCAACCTCAACAGCAATCGTGGCCGGGTCCTTCGCCTCCATGCGCGCCTGCTGAAAGGCTTCACTTCCGGGGCGATGCTGAATGTTCGCCCAGACGGCGCCGCGCTCCTGATAAAGCTGAATGACGCGACCGTCCTCGTCTTTGCTCTTGAACGGCTCGAGCAGGATCACGCGATCGCAAAGATCATTGCCCGTCATCACAGGTCCTCGCGAAAACACGATGGCCGGCCAGGAGCGCCTGTACGTCGGCTGGTGGAACCGCTGGCGCAACCACATCGCCATTGCCGCCGCGGCTCCAGTAGAGAGTGAAGGCGATCTTCATGATCGCCACCTTGATCGCCCCATCTGCGACGATCTGCATAGGATCGTATTCAGGATCGCCAGGCTGCGGCAGATCTTGCGTCTTTTCGTAGAAGGGCCGGCCAATCCAATGCCGCACCTGAACTTCAGCAGCTTCGCCGATGGTCTGCACCAGCATCAACTGGTCATCCGAGGCACGCAGATGGCGCTGTAGGTCAGCCGCCCCGACGATCATTTGTCAGCCTTCGCCGTCTTAGCCTTGCCCGAGGTTTCAGCTTCAGCCTTGCCCGGCGCCGCGGCGGCCGCATCAGCATCTGCCTTGGCTTTTTCCTCCTCAGCCAAGCGGGCAGCTTCTGCATCGGCTTGTGCCTGCTCCTCAGCCCGGACCTTGGCCGCGGCCTCATCGGCGACCCGTTGCGCCACGCCCTCTTGAAGGCGCTTCGCTTCATCGGTCAGGCCCTTCACCCAACGACCGGTCTTCACCAGCTGCTGAGCCTGTTCGGCATCGAGTTCCACAGGCTGGTGCGCGCGGACGGTGCCGTATACGCCGGTCTGCTGGCGCAGCGGCGTGATCGTGATCTTCGACATGGGATGTTCCTTCTGCCAGAGGGAGAGAGCGGGCGCCGAAGCGCCCGCCTGGATCACGCGCCGGCCGCGCTGAACTGGCCGTAGATCAGGGCCTTGGCCCGCTTGATCGCAAGGGCCAGGCGCTTCTCCGCACGAACCGTCAACATGTTCTTGACGAAGTTGTCGCGGTCCTCGCTGGAGATCAGCACTTCCGTGTCCATCCGGTCATAGATGGTCGCGGCAACCTTGAAGGCGCCGGTCAGGAAGTGGTCGGCAGCAATCTCGGTGGTCGGCACGACCGGACGGCCCCAGAGTACAGGCCCCGCCAGTTGCAGAGGATTCGCGAAGATGTAACGACCTTCGTTGTCCTTGGTGGTCTCGATCAGCGCCCAGTCGATCTCGTTGAGCACCATGCCATCGGCAGGATAGCCGGCAAGGCTGGCTTCCAGCAGCGAGAACCGCAGACGGTCGATCCGGCTCGACCCGGCAGGCTCGTAAGTGCCGAGATAGTCCGAAGCGTTGGTGATCAGACCGCTCAGGTTCTGGTTGGTGCCGTCGCCCGACAGGATCTGGTTCTCCTCGACCAGGTCGAGGCCATAGACCAGTTCGTTGTCGATCTCGCCCTGCAGCTGCGGAATGTCGTCCATCGTCTGACGGGCGACATGGATCCAGTGCGCGATCGTGCGGACCGCCGCCTCGGCCAGTTCCCATTCCAGGTTGCTTTCGGGCTTCAGGCCGCCTTCGGCGACCATGCCGGCGTTCAGGGTTCGCGTCTTCAGCTTCGCGTACTGGATCAGGTCGGTCGTGGTGGTGTTGCGGCTCAGCAGGTCGCGCACGAAGAACTGGCGACGCGGCAAGCCGACAATCTCGGTATCCCTCTGCGGCACCTTCAGCGTTCCGGCAGAGGCCGAGCCCGAGGTGATCGCATTCTGCACCGTGAAGGACATGGTGCCTTTGACGAAGCCTTTGACCCCCTCGTGGTTTGCGACGGCCATGCCGAGCGTCTGGCGGGGATCATCGCCGCCACCAGGACGGCGGCTGCCAAGGCGCTGCTCGATATCGAGGTTGCTGGCGTCCAGGTCTTCGACCTTCTTTTCCAGCTTGTCGAAGGCCTGCTTCAGCGCGCCTTGGGTGTTCAGCAGCTGATCGACGGCGGACTTGGTCTCGGCCGAGACCTCACCCGCCTTCTTGGCCTCGTTCATGGCCGTTTCGGCGGTCTTGTTCACGTCGCTGGTGATGCGATCGAGCTGCGCCTTCACGTCCTTCATCAGCTGGGCGACATCAGAGCCGCCAGCATCGGCGCGGACCGAGCCGATCACGGCGGCCGGGCGCGCAGCCATCATTGCTGCCAGCGAGGGCAGCATCATCAAGTGTTTGGACATTGCCAGTTCCTTCAAAGGGTTTTCAGGGAGGCGAGGAAGTTGCGAACCTCCTCCTCGACGGCAGCACCCGGCTTGCCATCGGGGGCAGCGCCAGGCTTGCCCCCTTTCAGTGCGGCCAGAAGCTCGCGAGCTTCCGAGCGCGAGACGCCCGCCTTGTGGGCCAGGACGTCAAATTTCTTCTCGGCGCGGGTTTCTCCCCCGCGCTGCTGGGCATCGCCGCCCGCGTCGATCTCGTCGGCGGCAAGGAGGGCATTGGCGAAGCCCTGTTCAACCGCGGCCGACCCGGAAATCCAGGTCTCGCGATCCAGCATGCCTGCGATCTTCTTCGCCTCGATGCCAGACCGGGCGGAATAGATGTCCGCCGACACCTCGTCGAACGGCTTCAGCCATTCCGCGACCTCGGTCAGAGCGTGGCGATCGCCGGCCGCAACGACCCAGGTGTTGTGGATCATCAGGAAGCCTGCCCGGGCGATCCGGATGTCATCGCCCGCCATCGCAATGACCGAGGCCGCCGAGGCAGCGACACCAAGGATCCGGACGTTGATCTTCGCCTTATGCTCGCGCAGGGCGTTGTAGATCGCCAGCCCCTCGAAGAAATCGCCACCCGGCGAGTTGATGTTGACCGTCACCTCACGATCACCGATCGCGCGCAGCGCGGCAGAGATGCGCTTCGCGGTGACCCCCTCGCCCCAGTAATCCTGCCCGATCACGTCGAGGACGGAGATGGTGGCATCCGAGTCACTGGCGGCGGAGCGCACATCCGGGTTCCAGCGGGTCAGGGCCTTCGGCGTCACATCGCTGCGAAGCCCGGGCCGGGCCGCAATGTCCGCCTTGGGCAGGTTCAGCAGCGTCATGGCGTGTTCTCCTGTTGGCCAAGATCCTGCACAGGGGCCATGGCCGTCTGTGCCGTGAGATCGTCCGCCCCGTCGCGGCGGGCGAGGTTCAGCTTTTCGCGGGCTTCGTTGCGCGACATGATCCCGTTGCTGACCAGCTTCGTCAGGAACTCGGCCTTTGCCTTGCTGTCCATCTGAAGGATGCCCTCGCGGTTGAACTCGGCGTATTGCTTTACACGCTGGCCCGCCGGGATCAGGTCTTTGCGGATCCGCCCCTCGATCCTGCGAAGGATCGGGTTCAGGCCCGTGTTCATCCAGGCGATCATGATCTGCTCGACGCCCGAGCCCCACATCGTCTGGCCCTCGCCCGCGTGGCCGATGACGATCGGCGGCGTGCCGAACCAACGGCAGATGTCCTCAATCGCGAAGCGGCGCGTTTCCAGCATCTGCGCGTCCTCGGGGTTGAGGGTCAGCGCCTGGAAGTCCATGCCCGCTTCCAGCAGCAGAACCTTCCAGGCGGCATCCGATCCGCGATAATCGCTGAGCATCTTGCGCATCTGGACGCGCTGCTCCGGTTTCAGCGTCTGGTTGGTCTTCATGAAGCCGGAGATCTGCATGCCGTTGCTGAACAGCTTGCCAGCACTCTCTTCCGCTGCGATCGCAGCGCCCATGCCTTGGACGCCGAAGGAAATGGCGGACAAGCCCATGTCGCCACCAAAGCCGAATCCCCGGACGTGAAAGACCTTCTCGCGAGGCAGAACCTCGACCTTGCCGCGGTCAGTTGTGCGATACATCAGATCGCCGTCTGCGTTCCGGAACGGGCTTGTGACGTTCGCGGGCAGCGTCCTCAGGCTGGAAAGTCCCCGCGGCGTATCAAATCGTTCCGCATAGCAGTTGCCGTTGGTCATCAGCCAGGCCGTCTGGCCTTCCCAGTGTTCCTGGGCGGTCTGGTCGATGTTTGGCGACACGGTCAGCACCTCGGCCAAGCGGTCCGAAATCGGTTCGCGCGATCCGTCTGTGCGCTTTTCGTAGACGCCCATCGGCAGCGAGGAAATGACCAGGGCAGTCTGCCGGACGCAGGCCCATACCGCTGACAGCTGCATGGCGGTGTCTAGCGTGACCCGCTTGCCCGCAGCAGACTCGCGGCCGAACAGGCTTTTCCATCCCCAGCTATCCGCAAGGCGCAGGCGCTTCTCTTTCTCAAGCTCGTAGGCCTCCGAGCGCACGCGCGCCGGAAGGGATGCGGCAAGCCGGGTCAGGAGCGACATCAGATTGCCATCACGGGGTCAGAGAGGAAGTCGCTCAGCGAGGCCGAGGCTTCGGGATGCCCTGACATCAACATTGCGGCGTTGAAGGTCGCCATCAGGGCGTCGATCTTCGCGCTTCCGGCTACCTGCTTGGTCACGATGTAGTTGCTCCCCTTGAGCTCTGTTTTGGCGTTGCTCACGGTCCACGCCATCATCTCGCTGGCCGCGTGGATCAACTTCCGGTCCTTCAATCGACGCGGAAGAGACAGCATCGCTGGTTGAAGCTTGTAGCCTTGTCCGACGCCGATCCAGCGATCGTCCCCGAACCCGGCGACATCGAGGCCGTCCAAAAGTTCGGCAATCCCGTAGACATCCAGCCCGATTGCCGGACTTGCTGTAGGCAGCAGGCCCGCTTCCTCAAGCCGCTCGATGATCGCGACGGCGCCAGCCACGTCGTCACCCACCGCCTTGCACCTGGTCAGGTCTCCGGCCTTCTCGAAGTCCAGCAGGCGCGGCGCGATGTCCTTGCGCTGCTCGAAGACCTCGTCGAAGGCCCAGACATGCGCCCAGTGCAGCCACTTCCGCGTCTCGCGTTCGCGGCCGATGACGGCCAAGCCGAAGAGGTCATCCAGGCCGCCGCCGTCCACGCCGACGACACAGACCTCGGACCGCTCGATCAGCGCATCCAGCGTCAGCGTCTTGTCGCCGCATTTCGTCCAGTGATCCGCCCCGGGCCAGCGGTTGGCATGCAGCCCCAGCCCGATCTCGATATTGAGGTGCTGGGAAGCCCAGCGAATCTCTTCCTCAATCCCCTTCTCGACCGCGCCTTGGTAGTCCTGCACCAGGCGCTCGATGGTGATTGACCGTCCGAGGTTTGGCAGGACCATCGGCCAGACCTTGGGATCGCGCCAGACCTTCGCCTCGGAGCGCTGCATCTCCTCCGGAAACTCGTAGAGGATCGGCAGCATCCGCACGCCGTTCGTGATCGAGCCGTCCCGCACCCCGCGAGCATATTGCAGCTCAGCCTTGAAGACGCCGGCCGGCGCGATCTCCGACTGGGTGGTGATGATGATCAGCAGGCTTTCATCGTTGGTGATCATCCCGCCCCTGATCTGACCGATCACACGGGCGGCGTGGTTCATCTCGGCCATCAGGTGCAGCTCGTCGATGATCGCAAACGCCGGGATGGAGCCGGTCACGACCTTCGGGTCGAAGCTCTTGATCTTCAGCTTGGCGTTCATGCGAACGCCGGTCTCCTCGTCCTTGTGCAGGTCGAGGATCGTCTTCTTGTGCTCGATGACCTTGAATCGCTTGCGCAGATAGGCATCGGCATCGATCATGCCGGCCGCCTGGGCGAAGCACTTCTCGGCCACCTCCTGGGTCGGCCCGATGATCACGCCATCGATGTTCGGGCGGCGGTTCATCAAGAGCGCGATCAGCCCCAGGGCAGCCGCATTGGTGGTCTTCGAGTTCTTCTTGGGGATGAGGTTGAAGATCTCACCCACGAAGCGCTTGCCGGTTACAGGGTCGATCGAGCCGAAGGCGGCCCGCACGATGTCCCGGATCCAGTCGCCCCCTGCCTCGGCCATCGTCGGCTGGCCCGGAATGTCCGGGACTCGCAGCAGGTTGAACAGATCGACCGCCGCATCCGCGACCACATCGTCGAGCGGCAAATCCGGGATCGGCGTCTGACCCTGGCGCAGCTTGTCCGCCCAGTCCAGGCAGGCAAAGGACACGGCGTCGAGCGGCATCAGTGCCGGCCCTTCAACCGGTCGAAGATGTCCCCGTAATTGTCAGGCACCTTCTGGGCTTCCAGGACGGCCTGTTCCTTCTTGCCCAAAGGCAGGTCTGGCACCTGGTCATCATCCTCGTCGCTGTCATCATCCTGGTTGGGTCTGTTGCGCGGCGCCTTGGTTCCCGCATCCTTCAGCTGCTCGCGCAGCTGGCGAACGGACGGCGTATGGCCCTCGCGCACCTTGCGGATCAGGACGTCCAGCATGACGCCCTCGATGAACGTCGCACCCATCTCCAGCTCACGGGAAAAATGTTTGCGCAGCGTCTTTTCGTCGATGCCCATATCCTCGGCGATCCGCTTCTGCGCCCACCCAGCAGCAACGCGGACCATAACAAAATCCTGATTTTCCTTATCTTTCCTGAAACACGGCCGACCGCGCCGATCCCGGATCGGCAGCAGCGGCTGACCGAACAGGTCGACCTCCTGCCCGTCTCCAGAATTTTTGCTTTCCACAGGAAAAAAATCTCCGACTGAGGGGGACGCGGGTCCAGCGCCAACCGACCCCCTGACTTTCGACCCACCCCCCCTTTCGGGGTTTTTCGGGTCGATCTGCCCGATTTTCGGGCATTTCGGGCCGAACCGCGCCGCTTTCGAGGGCGGATCGAGGTGACCCGCTGGATTTTTCGGGGATCTCGCGCCCGACGCGCGGGATCAGGCGGGCGGCTGCCCGACTTCGAGCATCACGGGCGGATGCTGGGTGCCGATCACCCGGAGGTGCACCGAGGCGCCTGCGTTCAGGCGGGCCAGTTCGTCCGGCGTCGGCTGCCATGCCGACACCATGGCCGGGGGGCCCTCGCCCGTGACGGCGCAGTTCAACACCTCGTCGCGCAGCGGCAGGCCCAGATAGCCCTGCGACTTGCCGATGATGCGGGTCACGCCTTCAATCATCGCGATAAGCATTGGCGCGCTCCTCTCTCTGCTTGTCCCGGCTGTGGCAGGCGGCGCACATGCACTGGACGTTGGTCCGGTCGAAGAACAGGTCACGATCACCCCGATGCGGGCGGATGTGGTCCCCGACCAAGTCGGCGCTCTCGAAGATCAGCCCGCACCTGACGCAGGTGAAGTTGGCATCCACCAGGACATCCCACCGGATTGTCCGCCATTCCGCCGTCTTGTACCAGGCCCGCCATGTATCGACACGATCCCGCGTGCGCACCGGCGCTGGACCCGACTGGCCGCGTGGCTTCAGCTGCCGCCCGCGCGGTGCGAGTTGCTTCATCCGTGCCATGACTGCCCTTCGCTATTCGTTGTGCTTAGGCTTGCTTGTCACCGGCTGCGACGCTTTGGGCTGCAAGGTCCCACAGCTAGACCCGCCTCGAGGAAGCGGCCCGTAGATGCCGGGCGTGGCCTGATAACCATCGACGATCATCCTCGGCTGCGCTCGCTCAGTTTCGGGATGTGACCGCCATGGACCACATCGACCGCACACGCACTCAAGACGCCAACCGCGAAACCATCTCTTGCGGTATTGCATCCGGTCACCGCACTGGCATGGGTGACTGACACGAACGATGGGTCCGGGCGGCATACCGTTCCTTTCTGCTGATGCGGGCATCCCACCCGCCTGGCTGCCGGGGCCCACCACCTCTTGAGGGATAGGCCTGTGCGTGGGCCGGGGCGCGGCAGCTTCCCCTGGTATCTCACGGGCCGCCCGAGGCGCGGCTCTTGCTCGGCGCTGTATTAGTCCCTCAGCGGCGCAGGCGGGTCGATTTGGCGTGCCCTCTGCCATTCATTCGGGCCGGTCGTTACATGGCCGCCTCCCTGAAATAGGAAGCGCCCGCGAGGGTGATGATCCCTGCGGGCGCAATTCCGGATAATATCCAGACGACTCGCACAGAGCGCCATAAGCGGTCAAGAACTTTTTTTTACCCTCGATATCCGATCATGGCGTCCAAGGCCCCTGCCAAGGCCTCTAGGGCGGCTTTGCCATTGCGACCATTGTCCTGCCAGTCGAACATGATCAGCGTCTGCTTGATGGTCTTGCCCTTGAGGCACACGGCATCGACCAGATCGCGCCTGGTGAAGATATGAGGAGCCCTTTCCTCAGGCATCAGCGCCCGCTTTCGCTGCGAGGGCCTGACGCGGCGCAGCACCATGGCCGGGCCCGAGCCGATGCGCCGCCGCAGACCTTCCAGTTCAGCCGCGAACTCCAGGCGGCGGTCCATCCAGTCGCGCCCTGCCCCACCGCCGAACGACGACTGCAGGCTGGACAGCTTGGTGCCGTCGGCCGACAGCAGCTCGGCCAGATCATGATATCGCCGCCCGATGGCGATCTGACCCGGCGTCAGCGGCACAGGGCGCTTGGCGCGCAGGGCGGCGGCGATCATGGCGTCGAAGACATCGGCCCGCCGGATGGCCGCGCGCCCGCCGAACCCGCGATGCACGGCCTCGACCTTATCGGTGCCCACCGGCAGCAACTCGACGTTGCGGACCAGGACGAAGCCACCGCGCGCCGGGGCTGGGGCGATGTCGGGCCCGCACTCTTCAGGGATCTGGGCCGCATCCTTGACCAACTGGACGCCAAGCTTCTCGGCATGCAGGGCAATTTTCCCGCTCCACTCGCCTTCAATCAACATCTTGTGGCCCCTTTCTTTCATTCTTCTATCCGTTGTTTTCGTTCGTTTCAGTTCAGGGACCATAGGGAGGATGACAAAGAGGAAGGGAGGTTAAAGGGAGGATGATAGGAGGTGATAAAGGGAGGAAGATCAGCAGGTTGAGAGGATCAGGGAGGATAGGGAGGATGTTTCCCAACCACCGCACATGAGAGGCTTACCCCCTGACCCCCTGTTGTCGCGCGCGCGCATACGCGAGGGTCCGCATTTATCCTCCCTATGCTCCCCATGATCCCCAAGCGCCCCCTAACCCCCTGATTTGTCGCGACCGGCCCCCGCACCCCGTATTCTCCCCATGCTCCCCACAGGGACGATGATCCTCCCTGATCGCAGCAAGCGAGAGAGGGGTGCGGGGATCCGCAAAGGCGCGGTCGAAGGCAGGCCAGTACCAGCGGCAGGCATCCTCCCTCGTGCGCCGGACGATCTCCTCGGCCGAGAGCGGCAGATAGCCCAGGCCGTGGCACTGGTTGCAGGGGATCGGATCGCGGAACACGGGCGCGGTGTCCTGTGCCTCGCGTCGCAGCTCGCAGGCTGGGCAAGGATCGTGGTTGCCATGAAGGTAGGGGGTTGGGGTAGTCATGCGTCGGGCTCTACCCTCGGCAGTGATCCTAGAAACGTATTGGCCTCGTCGGCCGAGATGATCGAGGCTGGAACCACATAGCCCCGCTCGCCGACACGCACGATACGGTCAGGTGACAGCGGCACGCCCGCTCTTCCAGCGTGTCGCTGGCTCCAATGCTCATCCCGGCGCCGACGTATAATCGCAATCAGGTCGGCCTTGGTGCCTCTCCAGTCTTGCCAACGCGGATGATCGGGATCCGCTTCCTGGGCAATCGACAGCAGAGCACCCTTTGTCATTCGATCGATAGGCGCGACAAGCCAGCGCTTGAAGTCATCACCCATTCCGCGCGCCCTTCCAGTTCACCCGGCCGGTGGTCGCGTCGATCGGCAGGTCGCGATAGAACACGTCGCTGAAGCGGATCCCGTCATAGCGCATGATCCCGCTCGACTTGCGGTCGGTGAAGCCCTTGCCGGTGACAGCGCTGCGCCAGGTGCGGGACTTGTCCTTCAGCCGCAGGCTGATGGTGCGGTCCTTCCACTGGCCCTCGCCCCGCTGGTCCATCCAGAAGTTGAAGGCGAGCACCAGGTCCTTCGTGGGCAGGCTGTCGGTCGGCTCGCCTGTGACGACGCAGGCGCTGTCCAGAAACAGCCCGATCGGATCGGACTGCTCGCGGTACTCTCGGGTGGCGTCCAGGACGACGTCAGGCTCTCGCAGACCGTCCTCCAGGTAGTTCAGCAGCCCTTCGATCATCCAGTTGAAGATGCCCGACCGTTCGGCCCACAGTTTCTCGCCCAAGGACTGGTCGCGTTCAGCCTTGGGGATCTGGACACCGAAGGGCACCAGCAGGACACGGCGCCAGATACCGTCATCGAGGCCGCGGATATCGGGCTTGTGGTTTCCACTGATCGTCAGCTTGAAACGGGGAAGGAACTCGAAGAAGTCCTTCTGGAACCCACGCGCCAGCATCGGCTCTCCGCCGGTCAGTTCTTTGACCAGGCCTTCTTTCAGCCTCTCGCCTTCATCCGGTTCCGACGCTCGAACGAACCGCGCAGCGACAAGCGGCAGCAAATCAGGGGTCGCGTCCGAGGCATTCCGGCGTCCAGAACCGGTCAGGGTCTCGATCTTGGCGGTGCTGGCATAGTCGCCCATAATCCGGGCGATTAGGTCTACCAATACTGATTTCCCGTTACCCCCGCCCCCATGGAAGAAGCACAGTTTTTGCTCCCCCGTCAGCGCTGTCATGGAAAGACCGAACCACCGCTGCAGAAAGGCGCGCATATGTTCGTCTGGCTGGATGCGGTTCAAGAAGGCGTGGAACAATGGTGCCTTGGCAGAAGGGTCGTATTTGACCGCCATCATCTTGGTCATCAACTGGTCACGGGCATGATCTAGCAGATCGACTTTCGCTGTGCGGCTGAACCCCTCACCCGCGCCACCTTCGACCGTGAAGCGCAATACCCCGGACCCGCAGTTCACGTCCAGGGCCGCAGCATCCAGCAGTTCCAGCTTGCGTGACAGATCGACGGTTGATTCCTTCATGGCCGCATCGATCTTGCCGCTGTTGCCCGACGACTTGGCGAACTTGCGGTGCTCGCCCTTCTTCGAGGACAGCAGGCGCTTCGTGGCCTCGATCTGGGACAGCTTGGATTCGAGCTTGTCGCGCTCGGCCCTTGCCTCCTCGGCCCCCTCGCCGCCTCCCTCGATCAGATCCTCGACCTCGCGCAGGCGGGTGCGGACCTGGGGCGCTTCCGCCAGAAGCAGGTTCTGCCATTCGTCCAGGGCCAGATACGGGATCTCCTTCTCGATCAGCCCGCCAAGGCGCTGCGCATGGCGCCGCACCTCGATCTCGTCGGGATCCTGCTCCCACCGCTGACCAGACCAGACGAACCAGCCGACGCGCGGCACATAGATCACGTCGTCCCCGAAATGCCGGACGAACCGCTGGCCGTTGCCGAAATCGTTCAACGGCAGGCCGGCGCAGTCTCGGGGCAGATCGTCGCCCTCGGCATCAGGGGGTGCGGGGGAGCCGTCATCCGGCGCCCGATCGTCAGGCTGGAACCCAGGATCGCCGTGATCGTCGGCGGGGATCTCCATGCCCTCGGGCAGGTCGACACTTTCCGGCTCGGCCATGACGGCCCGGATTTCTTCAATTCCATCAGTCATTGACAGATACGCTTTCCGTGCCATGGGCCGCGCCCATCAGCAGATCGTTCATGTCCCGCCCCTCGCCGGGGTGGACGATGCTGGCTTTCAGGCCGGGCCGCAGCGCCATGGCCCGACGCAACCCGGCCAGCAGCTTGGCGCGGGTCAGCCGGGGTTCGCTGTCCCCGTCCTGGATGAAAATCAGGTGACGCACCCACACGGGCGGCACGAAGGCGTCCCTGTCCGCCATGTCGGGAATGCCCGCATAGCGAAGACCGCGGCCCATCTGGCGCTGCCCGGCCATGTTGCCCAGATCGACCCCTGCCCAATAGGCGGTGCCCGGCATGGGCGCGCCGCGCAGAGCGGACAGGGTGGATTCGATCCCCTCGCCCATGACCATGATGTCGGCGCCGCGCGGCGTGAACAGGCGGATCGCGCCGCCCTTCTTGGAGCCATAGACCTTCTTGGTCGATACCGTCTCGTCATCCTTGAACGGATGGCGGATGAGCGGCCTGCCCTTGCGCTGCGACAGGTCGATCCAGGTGCGGTGCACCCCGGTCAGCTGGCCATCGGGCCCGTGGATCGCCGACAGCATCGCCGGGCCTTCATGGACCGTCTGGAATTCGTTCTGCCGGTTGGGCAGCGGCACGACCAGGCGCGCGGATGGCTCGAACCTGCACCACGATGGCATCGGGATGCCCGTCTTGGGCGGCAGGCCGCGCAAGGTCAGGTAATCGACGACGACGGTATCATCCGAAGGTTGCGAAGCGTCCCAGATGGACCGCGCCCGCCTGATCGCCTCCAGGCGGTGCCGGTCGGCGTCGGCCTCGCGCCTCCGCCTGTTCTCGTCCTCGCGGCGGCGCGCCTCGGCGCGCTGTTCGGGCGTCAGTTGCTGGGCGGGGCCCGCCAGCCATTCCAGCGCGGCGGGAAAATCCATCCCCAGCACCAGCTGCACCAGAGCGATCTGGTCGCCCTTAGCGCCGCAGATGCGGCAGTTGAAAATCTGCTTCTGCAGGTTGATCCCGAACCGGTCATTCCCACCGCAACCGGGACCAGGGCATGGCCCGACCAGCTCGCCCGAGGTCCGCACCAGGCCGCCGATCTGCAAGCGATCGACCAGATCGGCCATCGGGACGCGATGCGCCTCGGCGATGCGGGGGTCCGTCTCGCGCATCATCGCACCTGCAGGTAGCCAAGCGCGCGGGCCAGCTGCTGCCTGATGCTAGCAGTGCTGTTCGCCTTAGGCGCGCGGCAGGGACATTCTGCCAGGGCGACACGATAGCCATGCACTTCGTGCAGGGGGATGCGGATCACGGCGTAGCCCGCTTCGATGCGGACATCCGGCAGCGGAAGCTGTTCGTCGATCGACACCATGGATCAGCCCTCCAGGTCCGCACGGGCTGACGGCGCGGGCCAGCTGGCCCGCATCACGGCGCCGAACAGATCCTCTCCGGCCTGGCGCAGCATCGCCGGATTGCGGCGGGCCAGCGGGAAGCGGTCGGAAAAGCCCTTGATCGCCAATCGCATCGGATCGTCGGTCGGGAATGTCTCGCTGATCGCAATGACGGCCTGCCCGAGGATGCCCGGATCGGGCTCCTCCAGCTTGGCCTTCATGGCCAGGCCCAGAGCGATCATCAATGCCCCCTGTCTGCGTCTGTCATGTGCCATGGAAACTGTCCCTCGTGTCGTGATGCACGGGGCGCCTGAGAGGAGTTCGGGAGAGGCGCCCCGCGCGACCGCCTGCGTCGTGGGCAGGCGATGGCGGAATGAAAAGGACGGGGCGGCGGACATGGCCGCCCCGCCAAGTCAGGGGCAGCGGTCGTGACAAAACCGCCCCAGGGAACATGTGTGCCCCGCCGCCACAGGACGGCTCTCGGCCGGGCCAGCCGCAGGTTCCGCGATCGGGGTCGTGCAAGCCCGCCCGAGGCGGGCCCCGATCGCAGCGGGGTGGCGCCAGGTGCTGCGCCCCGACGTGTATCCCCCGCCCCGGGCAACCTGATACCCGTGTGCCATCACGCGCCCCGCATCCGGGATTTACGAATCCCGTCAATGCCGCGAGACTGCCGTGCGACCATCGAACCTGAAAGGAAGCCGATGCCGAAGATCATGAGCAGCGCCGAAGCGCTGGCTATCCAGGATGAATTCATCGCCCTCTCACCCGACACGGCAACGACAGAGGAAGTGCGCGCCGCCCTGGATGTCGTCTCGATCGGTGTGCAGCAGGGATACGACGGATTGTTTGTTCGGTTCGTCGGCCGCGACGGCCGAACGTCCGACGTCCGGTTCAACCCTGCAGCAGCGATGCTCATCAACGGCACCCTCGGCCAGGCCTTGTCGGAGGCAGGATGGGTTGATGATGAAGGCTTTGTCACCTCTGGATGATCGGCGGAGGCGGCATTGCTGCCCGTCTGCCTATCCCGGAAACGGATACCTTCGAACCACAGCACACCTTGAGACCTGCGTATCTGGAACGTCGCGCCGGTGGCACCGCTCCGCCACACTCCGGCCCTGCTCTTCAACCGATTGTGGACGGTTCTGTCCATCCAGCGGCTCTCACCCCGCTGCGCCAACCAGGCGTTGAAGCCGTCGACCAACTCTCTGGCGGAAAGGCTGTCAGAAGGATTGCCTGACACCTCGCACGCGCCGTCCAGGAACGCGCTAATGGGGTCTAAATTTTGGCAAGACTCATCAGCATCGGGCTCGATCGGTTCGCTTGTACGGACAAGCCTGGCGCCGTCGAGTTTCGTCAGAATGCCTGTCATTTCGACCCCCTCATGATTTCGGCGTAACGCGGCAGGCTTGCCTGCGCGAAATCGACGTGATCGCCGGACGGGCGGTGCAGCCCGTCGCGCCAGTTGCAGGCCGTCTGCAGCGTGACACCGAAGTGATCCTTGCAGGCTTCGGCCGTTGCGAAGCTCGCGATCATCAGCATCGACCAGCGGCGCAGGAATTCGTCACGATCCAGCCGATGGACATGGGCGCGGCGGATCGAGACGACGTTCCGCCCGCGACCGCCAGCAGGCGGGATCAAGGACATTGGAGCGGCCAAGCCGCTATGCCGCGTCTGTGGCGCGGTTCTTGGTGGGGTTGTCATGGGGATACTCTTGGTTGGAGTTGTCGGCCGGAATGGGCCAGTTCTGATCGAACCAAAGCATCGCCGCATTGAACCGACGAACGGTGATGTCTCCGCCTTCTCTCAGGGAAGTCAGTTTCTTCGAGTCACCAAACACACGATGAGATACCGTCTTATCCTCAAGGACACCGGCAGCCACCTTGTATTCGTCGGCACGATTAAGAAGGGCTTGTGTATCGATCATGAGGATTGTTTGCGGTTATTTTACCGCACTGTCAACGGTTTTCTAACCGCTAACCCTTCCGGCCTTACTTCGGTAATTTCCCCGCATGGACATGACCTCAGTGCTTGATCGCATCAATGATCGCATCGACCAACTTAAGGCGCAGGGCCAAAGCGTCAGTGAGCGTTCAATCTCTATGGACGCCACCGGATCGCCAGACACCATCAGGAATTGGCGTCGAGCTGCACAGTCCGGGAAGAGCGCGGGCGCTACTACAAGTAAGCTTCTGCAAGTTTCCAAAGCTCTAGGCGTTTCCCTTGAATGGCTTATGTCTGGTCAGCCTGAACACGAAGATTCGCGCGCTGAAACCATTGCAGAGATCGTGGGCCTTCTTCGTGAACTAGATCACGCAGAGCTGGAGATGCTGCGAGCTGCCGCACATGGCGTTCACGCTCGGCGCCGCGGGGAAGGCTAACGATCACCTGGAGCGATTTAAGTACTTGCAGCTCTACTTTCATTCTTCCCCCCTATCGGAACATTAGGAGAACAAAAAGGGCAGTTTCAACCCGCAAGTTGCGGCGACAGTCTGGCAGGGCAGAAATGCCGTGACCTAACTTTACGGTTAATTTACCGCACAACGTATTGACTACGGTTTTTTTACCGCATTATGGTGGCACATCGCAACCCGATGGAGCCACGCGCCATGCGCCCCAGCCTTACCGTCTCTCTTCCCGATGCGCCCGCCGCCTTGACCGACGCGATGGCGCTGATTGCCTCCCCTGACATCGCCGCCCGGGCACCTGAGCCGATCCGCCGTCTGGCCTGGGCTATCCTCGCTAGCCGTCATGGCATGACGGTCAGCCAGCGGCATCGCCCCGCCAACACCAGCAGGAGGCCCCGCTGATGCGCCCCGCCACCATGGCCCTCGCCTATCGCATCTGGGGCGACTGCCGCCTGCACGGCTGGTCGCGCACCGTGGCCGAGATCGCGGACAGCCTGGGCGAAGACCCGGCCCGCGTCCGCCGCGTGGCCCAGGTCAAGAACTGGCTGCCCCGGATGCGGATGACCACCGACCGCAGCTGCGACACGCCGCTGCTGACCGCCGACATGGACGGCCAGATCGACCGCCTGGCCGGAGACCGCCGCTACGGGGCCGAGGAGATCGCGGCATGATCGCGCGTCAAGCAGGTTACTGGGGCGTCGAGGCCTATGTCGGCCAAGCCCATAACGACCGCCGCATCCTGGTCCTTCTGGTCGCCGATGACGGCGTGACCATCACCGGGACCATGGACCTCAAGCCCTCCGAAGCCCGGCAGATGGCAAGCGCACTGCTGCGCGAGGCCGAGCGCGCCGAGGGCCAGGGCGCCCTGCGCACGGCATTCGAGGTGCTGCCCGCCCAGGCTGCAGGCAGGGCCTGACATGATCCCCTCGGCCGACATCACCGGCGACACGCGCGACATCACCGCCCTGTGGCGCCGGATGACCGGCAACAAGACCGAGCGGGCCACGGCCCATCTGCGCGGCGGCTCCCTGACCGCCGTGACGGTCAACACCAGGCCCCGGCTGGTCATGTGCCGGGCCGGGGCCTGCGCCCTGATCACCGGCGAGGCCGTGGCCGCCATCGAGGCAGGCACCACGCATTCCCCCCGCCCAATCTCATCCGCGCCCGGCGGCACCGGGCAATCAACCACAGGACATCACCGCATGTTTGGAAAACTTTTTGGCAAGAAGGCCGAGGCTGCCGTTCAGAAATTCTCGGGCCGCACGGACTTCCTTGAGGCCACCTGTGCCGCCGCCGCTCTGATCGCCGCCGCCGATGGCGAGATCGAGGATGCCGAGGTCACGGCGACCGTGAAGGCCGTCAAGGCCAACAAGTCTCTCGCGGCGGGCTTCGACGGCCCCACCATCGAACGCACCATCAACGCCATGCTGGACCGCGCCGGCGGCGGGCGCGTCGGTCGGGCCGGGCTGCGCAAGGAGATCATGGAGATCGCCAAGGATCCCGAGATGGCCGAAGGCGTGATCCTGACCGCCCTGGACGTGGCCGAGGCGGATGGCGAGATCGAGCCCGAGGAGCAGAAGATCCTGGACTCGCTTGCCAAGGAACTGGGCATCGACCTGGCGCGGCTGGCCGCCTGATGGACGCCATCCGCCGCCACATTCTTGGCTATGCGACCAGTGCCGCGATCACCCTGGCCGCGCTGCGCCTGATCACCCCGAACATCGTGGATCTGATGATCGACGGCCTCAGCGTCGGCCTGGTCTGGGCGGCGGTGCGGCTGGCCCGCCACGACTGACGCTTCGGTGTGCAGCCCTGCGGGGCTGCCATCCCAAGCGACAGAGGAGCACATCATGCACCGCTATCCCCTTACTGATTACGAAAAGCACGTCGTCCGAGAGACGCCGGAGCACGACTGGGGTGCCGAGAGACTGACCGAGGCACACGACGAAAAGCCGCTGCCGATCGACATGCCCGCCATCGATGACATCGCGCCGGCGTCTGAGGCGGTCAGCGTGGCCGTGTTCCGCGTCGTGATCGGGGCGGGGCTGCTGATCGCCCTGTTCGTCTGGGTGCTGTCATGACCGACCTGCGCACCATCATCGACGACCTGCGCGCCCGCCTGGTCGCGCTGCCCCGGATCGATAGCTCCCGCCGTATCGACATCATGGACCAGCACCGTGCTCTTGATGCTGCGGCAAAGGCTTTGGGCGAATACCTGGTCAAGACCTACGGAGCCCGGATCCAGGACAACTACAACGGCAGCGTCGTCTCCATTCTCAAGGTCAAGTCCTCCAGCACCATGGGCCTGCCCTACGCCCTGCAGAACTGGATCGCGGCGGCCGAGCGCTGCCTGGCGGAGGATCGGGCATGAAGAACAAGCTGGGCGACCTGAACAATCACCTCTTCGCTGCCCTGGAACGGCTGAACGAAGAAGGCCTGTCAGCCGAGAAGATCGAGAGCGAGGCCAGGCGTGCCGAGGCCATCGTGTCGGTGGCGGACCAGATCATCGGCAATGCTGACCTGCAGCTCAAGGCCGCGAAGCTGTTCGCGGAACACGGGCAGGCGGTCCTGCCCATGCTGCCCCAGATCGGAAAGTCGGACCAATGAAGGGCCAGGCAATCTACTACCTGCCCCAAGAACTGGCCTGGATCGAGGCGCACAGGTCGATGCCGCGCCGCGAGGCTCATGCCGAATTCTGCCGCCGCTGGGAACGCGACGACGTGTCCCTCTCGAACTATGCCGCGCTGTGCAAGCGTCACGGCTGGATGACCGGACGGACGGGACGTTTCGAAAAGGGACAGGCGGCGCACAACAAGGGCAAGCCCATGCCCTTCAACGCGAACAGCGCCGCCACCCGGTTCAAGGCGGGCCAGCGGTCTGGCAGGGCCGCGGCCCTCCACAAGCCAATCGGCACCGAACGGATCAGCAGGGATGGCTATGTCGAACGCAAGGTCAATGACGGCCTGCCCATGCAGCGTCGGTGGCGGGGCGTCCACCTGATCAGGTGGGAGGAGGCGAACGGCCCCCTGCCCCAAGGCCATGCCCTGAAGTGCCTGGACGGCGACAGGGCGAACACGGATCCGTCGAACTGGGAGGTCGTCCCCCGCTCGATGCTGCCCTTCCTGGCGGGCACCAAGGTCGGGCGCCACTATGACAGCGCGCCCGCCGCCCTCAAGCCAACCGTCATGGCCGTCGCCAAGGTCCGCCATGCCGCCAGCAAGGCACGAAAGGCGCAGGCATGATCCCCGCCGCCACCATTCCCCAGGTGCCGCAAACCCCCTGCACCTTAGAGAAAGCCTGCTGGATCCCCGGCACCGGCTTTCGCGTGATCGACGACACCGGCGCCACCTGCGCGCTGATCGACACACCGATGGAAGGCAAGGCGGCGTTCTACGCCAGAACAGATGAACACCACCCGCTGCGAAGCCTTTTCATCAACTGGAAAAGCGTGGGGGCGGCGGAGGCGGGAACGCTGCACATCACCGCGGCCGACAGCCCGGCGCCCGCACCGGTTCCGCTGCCAGGCGCAGGGGGAATGCTGGGCGCGGCCCTGATCACTGCCGCGCTGATCGCGGCCTTGCTGAAATTCGTCGCTGCTGACGAGGCCGTACGCGGGCTGGACAGCGGCAGGCCTTGAGAGGATCTCAATGACCGGCATCACCCTGACCGAACAGCAGCAGAAGCTGCTGGACATCATCAAGGCGCACATCGCCAACCATAACCGGGCGCCGACCTGTCAGCAGATGGCAGACGACATGGGCTTCACCTCCAAATCCGGCGTTCACCGCCTGCTGCTGGGTTTAGAGGAACGCGGCGCCATCCGCCGCCTGCGACACAAGCCGCGCGCGCTCCAAGTCGTCGATCGCAACAATGCCGCCGTGGCGCTATCAGCGCTGAAACAGATGTCTGCTATGACCGGCGCATTGGTGGCGAGCTACCGCTTCCTGGCCGAACTTCGCAATGACCTGCTGCACGACTTCTGCGCGGCCAACAGCGGCTTGGACCGATCGACCATGGACGCGGATGACGCCGCTTATGTTGCCGAGATCGAGGCGGTGATCGCCCAGATCGACGCTGCGCTGCCGGATGGGGTGTCCCATGACTGACCCCATCCAAGCGCAATACCTGGCGCGCATGAACCGGCTTGCCAGGCAGATCGACGAGGAACTCAACGGACGGCGCAAGCCGGGCAAGAAGCCAAAGCTGGGCTTCATCTTGCTGACGGCCGAGTTCGGCAAGATCGACGGCGGTCGGGTCAACTACATCAGCAACGGCGAACGCGCCGACATGATCGCGATGCTGCGGGAATATCTCGCGCGGGTTGACGGCCGCTATGTCGAGCCCAGCCAATCGGAGCAGCAGCAATGACGGTTTATGTCGATGACATGAAGCCTGAATGCCAAGTGCGGCTACGGCTGGCATCCGAACCCGTGGGTTGTCGCCGTCACTTTCGCGGTCCATCGGTGCAACATCGATCGGATGGAGGCGGCAGCATGAAGACCCGACAACCAATCAAGCACGGCACGTCCAATGCCTACAAGTGCGGCTGCCGCTGCACCCGATGCACCAAGGCAAACAGGGATGCTTGCCGCTCGTACCGGCGGAAGAAGGGCATCAAGGACATCGCCGAAACGGGCAATCCCTGCAAAATAAACTCTAAAGTCTACCAGAGCCAGACACAGGCAGCGGTCGCCGCAGGTGTTTCGCAGAGCACGATCAGCTGGCACCTCAACAAACACGGCAATCTTGATCGCCTTGGCGGCAAGCGCGGCAATCCGAACAACAGTCGCCGCAAGCCGGTTCAGATCGGGGAGCGGGAATGGCCCTCACGGTCAGCGTTGGAACGATACCTCGGCGTTTCGTCTGGGAGAGTTCACCGGTGGATAAAAAAAGGTCAAATGGATCTCCTGCTCGCCGCGCTGCTGCGCGCGGATGGGAAAAGAGGGACGGGGGAGACAAGCTGATGCCGATCCTGATCGATATCTGGGGCGGTGATCTGCATCAGAGGCTCATCGAATCGAAGCTGACCGACGACTGGGATGAGGTTCAGCGGGTGACCCGCGATGCCGTCGATACGGGCCTCTTGGTCAATGTCGTGCATACCGACTTCATTCCTCCAGACGCCCTTGCGGATGAAGCCCTTGAAGAGATTCTTGCTGTCGTGAGAAGTCCGAAATGACCCCACGCGACCCAATCGCCGACGCCGCCATGGTCCTGCTTAAAGCCCACATGGCAGCCAAGAAGAAGCCCGCAACAGAACGTAGCCCGCGCGAGACCGACCTGGCCTATCTGGGCCGCAACCGGCTGATCCGCATCGGCAAGGGGAAGTATCCGGGCGAGGTGGCGGAATGACCCCGCTGCAGCAGTTCATCGCCCTGCGCCCGTTCGGCGGCTTCGACATGATCATGGCCGACCCGCCCTGGCTTTACGAGCTTCGCTCGGAGAAGGGGGAGGAGAAGGCCCCACAGGCGCAATATGCCTGCATGACCTTGGACGAGATCGCCGCCCTGCCCGTCTCGGCTCTCGCGGCCGAAAACGCGGTGCTATGGCTTTGGGCCACCAACCCGCTGCTGCGCGATGCCTTCAGGATCGTCGACGCCTGGGGCTTCCAGTTCAAGACGGCCGGCCAGTGGGTCAAGACGACCAGGAACGGCAAGCTAAACTTCGGCACCGGTTATATCCTGCGTTGCGCGGGCGAACCCTTCCTCATCGCCACGCGCGGCGCGCCGAAGACCACCAAGAGCACCAGGTCCGTCATCATGGGCCGGATCCGGGAACACAGCCGAAAGCCCGAAGAAGCCTTCACCGCGGCCGAGCAGCTGATGCCGGACGCCCGCCGGATCGAGGTCTTCAGCCGACAGAAGCGCCCCGGTTGGTCGAACTGGGGCCACGAAGCCGAGAAGTTTGGAGCCGTCTGATGCACCACCCGCGAATCATAGACACGGGCGACCATGGCAGCACAATTGGCCGCGACTTCTGGGAAGTGGCGCGGGCCTATGCGGCGAAATGCAAGGCCAGGAAAGCCGCACAGGACAACAAGGATACGGAATGCCCCGCGCTGCGCTCTACGCCCGCTTCTCGACCGACCTGCAAAGCGACCGATCAGTCGATGACCAACTGTCCCTCTGCCAAGAATTCGCGGGCAAGCAGGGCCTCGACATCGTCGCCCGCTACAGCGACCGGGCGCGGTCGGGCGCAACCGTCCACGGACGCGACGGGCTATGGAGCCTTCTGGACGACGCCCGCGCCGGACGCTTCGACACGGTCGTCGTCGAGGCGCTAGACCGCCTGAGCCGCGACCAGGAGGATCTCGCCGGCATCCACAAGCGGCTGACCTTCGCGGGCATCGACATCGTGGCCGTGCATGACGGGCGCGCCGACGCCATCCAGGTGGGCATCCGGGGCCTGGTCTCGACCCTGTTCCTGACGGACCTGAAGCACAAGATCCGGCGCGGCATGACTGGTGTCGTGGCGGACGGCCGCATCGCCGGCGGCAAGGCGTATGGCTACCGGCCCGTGCCCGGCCGACCGGGCGAGCCCGAGATCAATCCGGCCGAGGCGCAGGTCGTCCAACGGATCTTCGAATCCTATGCGAACGGCACGTCCCCGCGCGACATCGCCCGCGCCCTGAACGATGACAGCATCCCTTCCCCGCGCGGCACCGGGTGGAACGCCAGCACCCTGAACGGCAACGAGGGCCGCGGTCATGGCATCCTGACCAACCCCATCTATGCGGGCGAGATCGTCTGGAACCGCGTGCGGATGGTCTGCGATCCCGACACCGGCAAGCGTGTCAGCCGTCCAAATCCCCCCTCGGAATGGCGCCGGTCCGAAGCACCGGAATTGCGAATCATCGTTCCCGCGCTATGGGAGGCTGTACAGGCCCGGAAGCAGGGAAGAATCATCGTGCGCAAAACGAAGCAATCCGATCCTCGAACACGGCGCCTGCTGACGGGCTTGGTGAAGTGCAGCCATTGCGGCGGCGGCTTGACGATGCACGATCGGCGCGGCGGCGCGATCCGTGTCACCTGCTCGACTGCGAAGGAAAGCGGCTCATGCGACAACCGCCGGCGCTACCGCCTGGACAAGATCGAGCGCGCGGTGGTCAATGCCGTGATCGCCCGCCTTCGGCAGCCGGACGCGGTCAAGTCATGGCTGGAAACCGTGCAGGCCGAGGCTCGCGACGCATCGAAGACGCGGGCGAAGGCGGAACGGGCCTTGGCCGCAGCGCAGGGCAAGCTGGACCGGCTGCAGATGAACCTGGTCGAGGGCCGCATCGATGCCGATTTTTTCGACCGTCAGGTCGGGCCGATCCGGGCCGAGGTTCATGCGGCCAAAGAACTGCTGGAGCGGGCGCCATCTGCCCAAGTTCTGACATTGCACCCGTCAGCCATGGCCGAGATGACCGAGTTGTTGACGTTATTGGCAGAGCACCTGCCGGACCTCGACCCGCGCGAAGACCGCGCGATGTTCGACGCCTTCCGGTCGCTGATCGACCGCGTCGTGATCCACGACCGCGAGGACAACCATGTCGATTGCGAGATTATTGGAACCGTGGCGCCCCTGTTGGGGGGTAAACCGGGGGTTTCGGTGGTAGCGGAGGAGGGATTTGAACCCCCGACACAAGGATTATGATTCCTCTGCTCTAACCAGCTGAGCTACTCCGCCACGGGTGGGGGCGATTTACGGGCTGGCGCGGGGGGCGTCAAGCGGTTTTCGCGGGTTTTTGCCGACGAGGTGGCGGTAATGAAAAACGCCGCCCTTGGGGGTGGGGCGGCGTTCCATTTCAAAGGGGATCGCAGGTCAGCCGCGCGCCTTGACCACCTGCAAGAGCGGCATCACCTGCGCCATGTCGGGACCATGGGCCTGGCCGGTGACGGCCTTGCGCAGGGGCATGAACAGGCCCTTGCCCTTGCGGCCGGTGGCCTCCTTCACGGCTGCGGTCCATTCGCCCCAGGTCGCGTCCGTATAGGGCGGCGGCGGCAGCAGCGGCATGGCCTGGGCGATGAAATCGGCGTCCTCGGCGTCGATCTGCGGTTCGGCGCCTTGGGCGAAGATCGTCCACCATTCCGCCAGGTCGTCCAGCCTGGTGATGTTCTGCGAGGCCACGGTCCAGAAGCGTTCGGCCAGATCGCCCGGTACGCCAAGTGCGGCGATCCGGTCGCGGACCGCGTCGAAGGGCAGCGCCTGGTTGCGTTCGCGGGTCAGCGGCCACAGATCCTCGGCGTCGAATTTCGTGGGCGAGGCACCGAATTGCGACAGATCGAACCCGTCCGCCAACTCGTCCAGCGTCATCTTCAATTCGACCGGCTGGCTGGAGCCCAGGCGCGCCATCATCGACAGCAGCGCCTCGGGGGCGACGCCTGCTTCACGCAGGTCGCGGATCGACAGGGCACCGATACGTTTCGACAGTTCCTCGCCCTTGGCGCCGCTCAGCAGGCTGTGATGGGCAAAGGCCGGGGGCGTGCCGCCAAGGGCGCGGATGATCTGGATTTGCGTCGCGGTGTTCGTCACATGGTCCGCGCCGCGCACGATATGCGTGACCGCCATGTCCACGTCATCCACCGAGGACGCGAAGGTGTAAAGCACCTGCCCGTCCGCGCGGATCAGCACCGGATCCGACACGCTGGCCGCGTCGATGGAGATGTCGCCCAGGATGCCGTCGGTCCATTCGATCCGCTCCTGGTCTAGCAGGAAACGCCAGTAGCCTTCGCGGCCTTCGCCGCGCAGGCGGTCCCTGTCGGCTTCCGACAAACCGTGGCCCGCGCGGTCATAGACCGGCGGGCGGCCCATGTTCAACTGCTTCTTGCGCTTCAGGTCCAGCTCGGTCGGGGTCTCGAAGACCTCATAGAGGCGCCCCGCGCCGCGCAGCTGGTCGGCGGCCTCGGCATAGCGGTCGAGGCGCAGCGACTGGCGTTCCTCGCGGTCCCAGTGCAGGCCCAGCCAGTCCAGGTCGCGCTTGATGCCGTCGGCATATTCTTCCTTCGACCGTTCCTGGTCGGTATCGTCCAGCCGCAGGATGAAGGTGCCCCCGGCCTTCCGCGCGATCAGGTAATTGAACAGCGCGGTCCGCAGGTTGCCGACATGGATGTGGCCCGTGGGCGAAGGGGCGAAGCGGGTGGTGGTCATGGCAGGTCTCCTGTTCGCCTTGCTCTTTCACAGACAACGATTCTTGTCCATATCAGGGCCGACATGCAGGAGAAGCGGATGACCGACTGGAAAGACCTGACCGCCCCCGACGCGGCCCGGATCGAGGCGATGGCGCATGACGCCGTGGCGGCCCTGCCCCCCGAATTCGCCCGCCATGCCCAGGACATCACCATCCATGTGGCCGAGTTCGCGCCCGAGGAGGTTCTGGACGAACTCCAGATCGACGATCCCTTTGAACTGACCGGGATTTACGACGGCGTGCCCCTGACGGAAAAGTCGGTGTCCGACCAGCCGGGCCAGCCGGACATCATCTGGCTGTATCGCCGCCCGCTGCTGGACGAATGGGCAGCGCGCGGGAACGTCACGCTGGGGGAACTGGTCGCCCATGTGGTCACGCACGAGATGGCGCACCATTTCGGCTGGTCCGACGACGACATCGCCAGCATCGACAGGTGGTGGGAATGAGTGCGCAGGCAACGGTGGGGCAAGCCCCCATCCTGACCGTCACGCTGAACCCGGCGCTGGATCTGTCCACCCATGCGGACGAGGTGCGGCCTGAATTGAAGCTGCGCTGCGACAAGCCGGTGGCCGATCCGGGCGGGGGCGGCATCAATGTCAGCCGCGCGATCCAGCACATGGGCGGGCAATCCACCGCGATGGTGGCGCTTGGCGGGGCCACGGGGACGCGGATCGCGGACATGCTGAAGGCCGACGGGCTGTCGCTGGTGCGCCTGACCGCGCCGGGCGAGACGCGGCAGTCGCTGGCCGTGACCGACCGGTCCACCGGGGGGCAATACCGTTTCGTCATGCCCGGCCCCGAATGGCACAAGGCCCATGTCGCCGACATGACCCAGGCCATCGCCGAAAACGCCCGCGCTGGGGGCTGGGTGGTCGTGTCGGGATCTAACCCGCCCGGCGTGCCCGCAGGCTTCGAGCAGATGCTGACCGTGCGGCTGAAGAACAGCGGCGCGAAGCTGCTGGTCGATACCTCGGGCGAGGCGCTGCGGGTGCTGGCGGGATCCTCGACCCCCGTCGATGTGCTGCGCATGGACAGCCACGAGGCCGAGGAACTGGCGGGCCGTCCCCTGCCCAAGCGGGAGGACAGCGCGGGTTTCGCGGCCGGCCTGGTCAAGGACGGCGCGGCGCGGTCGGTGATCGTGGCGCGGGGCGCCGACGGATCGGTCATCGCCGGGCCGGACGGCGCCTGGCACGCGGCTGCCGCGAAGGTCAAGGTGGTCAGCGCGGTCGGCGCGGGCGACAGCTTCGTCGCGGGCTTCGTGCTGGCCATGGCGCGCGACTGGCCGGTCGAGGAGGCGCTGGCGCTTGGCGCCGCCGCCGCATCCGCCGCCGTGATGACCCCCGCGACGGATCTGTGCCGGGCCGAGGACGTGGACCGATTCTATGCCGAACGGATCATCTCGAAGCTGTAGCCCCGAACGAAAAAAGCCGCCCCGGCGGGCGGCCTTTCCATGCGCCTTGCGCGGCCCTCAGGCGGCTTCGGCTTCCTCGGCCTCGGCGGCCATGCGACGCTCGCTTTCCTCGCGCGACAGCGCGACCGAGGTGCGCACGCCCTTGGACACGAATTCCATCAGGCCCTTGACCACGCGTTCGTTGGGGTCGATGCCCGCGCAGGACAGCACCTCGCGCCCGTCGCGCGACCGCGCCCAGCGGGCGATCTGTTCGGGGCCGTTGCCGTATTTCTTGTCGTCTGCAATCGCATCATCCAGCGCGGCCAGGACCACGGCTGCGAAAAGCTTGCGGGCCCGCTGGCCCTGTTCGAAATTGAAAGCCGATCCATCGACAAAATCGCGCATACCATTCGTCCATCTTCTTGGGCCGCAAAAGCGGCCTTGTGGGAGGCATCATGCCAACCCATCGTTATTGTTTCCGTTTCTCTGACGGTGCTGCTGCTTAGCCCAGAAGCACGTCGATTCGTTATTCCCTTGCCTGCATATCACCCATGCACATACTGCATGTCGTGTAAAAAACAGGTGAAATCTGCACATACCCCTTGCGATTGGTGCCGCAGCATCCGGGTTCGCGCCTTGACAACACGGCAAAGCCGATTTGGTTGCCTCGGTCCGAAGGTGTCGATATAGGGACGCCACAGCGCCGTTCAAAGCCGAACGGCAGGAATTTCCCAGATCCCGATAGGTTTCCCCAATGCCCAAGATCAACGGCAACGAAATTCGCCCCGGCAACGTGCTGGAGCATGACGGAGGCCTGTGGGCCGCCGTGAAGGTCAGCCATGTCAAGCCCGGCAAGGGCGGCGCCTTTGCCCAGGTCGAGCTGAAGAACCTCCGCGACGGCCGCAAGCTGAACGAACGCTTCCGGTCCGAGGACAAGGTCGAACAGGTCCGGCTGGAACAGAAGGACCAGCAGTTCCTGTACGAATCCGACGGCAAGCTGGTCTTCATGGACAGCGAGACCTTCGAGCAGACCGAACTGGACGCCGACCTTTTGGGCGACCGCCGCCCCTTCCTGCAGGACGGCATGACCGCCACCATCGAATATTACGGCGAGGAAGCCCTGTCGGTGTCGATCCCGCAGAAGGTCACCTGCACCGTCAGCGAAACCGAGCCGGTGGTGAAGGGCCAGACCGCCGCCAACAGCTACAAGCCCGCGATCCTGGACAACGGCGTGCGCATCATGATCCCGCCCTTCGTGGGCGAGGGTGAGAAGATCGTCGTCAACACCGAACTGTTCGAATACAGCGAACGGGCCTGATCGCCCGTCCTGCCGATCACGCGCGCCCCGGTCCGACCGGGGCGTTTTCATGCCAGCCGGACGGTTTTTCCATGACCAGCCCCATCCAGGCCACGCCCGAAGATCTGGCCCGCGCCCTGCCCCATGTCCTGGCCGCGCCCAGGGATGATGCGGCGGTGGAATGGCTGTGCTTTCGCCCCGGCTTCAACAAGCGGATCTTTCCCCACCGGCTGACCCTGACGCGGGCCGAGGGGATTCCCGGCGAACGCTGGCTGAAGGCCCCCTGGCTGAAGCTGGCGGACGGTTCGCCCGACCCGCGCATCCAGGTCTCGATCCTGCCGCGCCGGGTGATGGACGCCGTCTGGCTCGACCGCGAGACCACGCTCTATCCCGGCGACACGATGGTCTGCGACCTGGACATGAGCCACGCGAACCTGCCGGTCGGCACGCTGCTGCAGGCGGGGACGGCGGTGCTGCGGGTGTCGGATGTCTTCAACGACGCCTGCGTAAAATGGAAGATCCGCTATGGCAAGCCCGCCAAGGACTGGATCGTGGCGCCCGGCCACCCGGACCTGCGCCTGCGCGGCATCCTGTGTTCGATCGAGGCGGACGGAGAGGTCGCCTTGGGCGACCGCATCCGCAAGCTGGACTAGGTATCTTGCCTGCCGGTTCTGCGGCAGCGAGCCCGTAGGGTGGGGTTTCCCCCCACCTTTGCCGAAGGTGGTGGGGTGAACCCCCACTCTACAAGCGATCCCGCCAGTGCTGCCGATTGTCCTGGATCGGAAGTAGTCGATCCGCCCTACTCCGCCGACAGCCGCGCCGCGCCAGCCTGCATATCCGGCCCCAGCCGGTCGAACCGCACATGGGCCAGGGCATGGCCGCCTGACTGGGTGAACAGCGTGCCGACCTCTTTCCCCTCCGCGGTGATCGGGGTGCCGACCGGCGCGCTCCCCTCGATCCGCAGGCGGGTCAGGCCCTTTCGCAATTCGGTCTTGTGCTTCATGCGGGCCGTGACCTCCTGCCCGACATAGCAGCCCTTGCGGAAATCGACGCCGTGCAGGCGTTCGAACCCGGCTTCCAGGATGAAGGTCTCGTTCGGGATCAGTTCGACCAGGGTTTCGGGGATCACATGCTCCACGCGGATGGCGTCGAAATCGGTGCCGTCGTCGCCCGTCCCGCCATACAGCCGCCAGCCGAGCGCCGGATGGCGCGGATCGGCGATGGCCCCGTCCGGCGCCGGGCCGGTGCCGCGCGCCACGGTCATGTCAGTGGGCTCGATAGCGGCCTTCGAGCGCAGCTTGTACATCGCCAGCCGCCGCATCAGGTCATCCGCCAGCCGCGCATCCACGTCGATCAGCAGCGCCTCGCCATCGGGAACAATCAGGAAATCGGCCAGATACTTGCCCTGCGGCGTCAGCAGCGCGGCCCAGCAGGGGGCGCGGGTCACATCGTTGCTGACCAGGCCCTGCAGGAAGGCCAGGCGATCCTCTCCGGTGATGCGGATGATCTGGCGGGTCATTGGCTTTCTCCGAATTGCAGGGCGACAAGGCGGGCATAGGCGCCGCCTTGCGCCATCAACTGGGCATGGCTGCCTTCCTCGACAACCCTGCCCTGTTCCAGGACGACGATCTTGTCGGCGTTGCGGATGGTGGACAGCCGATGCGCGATCACCAGCGTGGTGCGCCCCTGCGACAGGGTTTCCAGCGCCGCCTGAACCAGCCTTTCGCTGGCGGTGTCCAGGGCGCTCGTCGCCTCGTCTAGCAGCAACACGGGCGCGTCGCGCAGGATGGCGCGGGCGATGCCGATGCGCTGGCGCTGCCCGCCTGACAGGGCCGATCCGCGCGGACCGGCGCGGCTGTCCAGGCCGCCGGGCATCGCGGCCACGAAATCGCTGACATGGGCCGCCTCCATCGCGCGCAGCAAGGCGGCGTCATCGGCATCGGGCCGCCCCATCAGGATATTGTCGCGCAGGGTTTCGTCGAACAGCGCGGAATCCTGCGCCACGGTGGAAAACTGGTCGCGCAGCACGCCCAGGTCGAAGTCCTGCACGGGCACGCCGCCCAGGGTGACACGGCCCCGGTCGGGGTCGGCCATGCGCGTCAGCAGGTTGAAGACCGTGGACTTGCCCGCCCCGGACGGCCCGACAAGCGCGGTGGTCCTGCCCGCCTCGGCCGAAAAGGTCAGCCCCTGCAGCACCGGCTTGCCGTCATAGGAGAGCCACACATCCTCCAGCCGGATCCCGGTGTCGGCGGGCGGCTGCGTCCGCGCGCCCGACCGGATGTGCGGCTGCGTGTCGATCACCTGATAGACCCGTTCAAGGCTGGCCGCCGCCGTCTGCCAGGTGCCCGCAAGCCCGCCAAGCCGCCGCATCGGCTGGAAGGCCAGGGCCAGCGCGGTGAAGAAGGACATGAAGTCGCCGACGCTGCGCTGGCCCTCCATCACCTCGCGCCCGCCCAGGGCCAGGACGGCGACAAAGCCGATGCCGGTCACGATATCGGTCAGGGCGGGGACCAGGCTGCCGATGGCCGCGACCTTGACCTGGGATTTCTGGATGCGGTCGGTGATGCGGGCGAAACGCTCGGTCTGGTGCGCCTCGGCCCGGTTCAGCTTGATCGAGGCGATGCCGTGCATCACCTCGTCCAGGCGGGTCGCGCGGGCGCTGGCATCGGCGCGGTTCTGGCGCACCTTGCGGCGGATATATCGCTGCACAAGGGCGGCGGGCGCAATCAGGATCGGCGCGCCGATCAGCGCGGCCGTAGTCCAAAACGGGTCGATGCTGACGGCCACCGCGAACAGCATGATCAGCGAAATCGCGTCCCGCGTCGCACTGGTGATCAGGTTCGCCCAGACGCCTTGGACGGCGATGGTATCGCCCTGGATCCGCTCGATCATCGCGCCGGGGGGGTTGGCTTGGAAGAACCGCCCGTCCAGTGTCATGATATGGGCCAAGAGGTCGCGCTGCATCGTGGTGGAGATCCCCAGCGAGATGCGCGACAGAAGCGAACGGCTGGCGATCAGCGTCGTGGCCCGCAACAGGAAGATCCCCATGATCGCGCCGCCGACCCACCAGATCGCGCCGGCCTCCTTTCCCACGAAGACCCGGTCGAACAGCGGCTTCAGCATCCAGGAGATCAGCGCCAGCGTCGATCCCTCGGCCGTCATCAGCAGGAAGGCCCCGACCATGGGAAAGCGATGGATGCGCAGATAATCGGTCCAGAACCGGCGCAGCAGGCTGGCGGCCGACGGGTGCGGGCTGCGGGGCATGATCACGGGGCGCGGCGTCTTTCCTGTCTTCGTGCTGGCCCAGCCTTAGCCCGTCCCGCCCTGCCGCCGCAAGGCAGGGGCGTTGACCTTGGCCCGCGCGGGCACTAGCGATCCTTGCAGGATGTGAAGGACAGATAACGCCATGAGCCTTGCCGCAGGTCGCCCCGTCATCGCCATTCCCGGCCCGTCCCCGGTGCCGGACCGGGTGCTTGCCGCCGCCCACCGCGCCTCTCCCGACATCTATGGCGAGGAAATGGCCGAGTTGAACCTGGCCGTGATGGCGCAACTGAAGCGGCTGGCGGGCACGCAGGCGCATCTGGCGCCCTATATCGGCAATGGCCATGCCGCGTGGGAGGCCGCGGGCGCCAATATCTTCAACGGGGGCGACCGCGCGCTGGCGCTGACCTCGGGCCATTTCGGACGGTCCTGGGCGCAGCAGATGGAGGCGATGGGCGTCGCGGTGGAACGGCTGGACTTCGGCAGCCTGCCCGCCGACCCCGACATGCTGGCCCGCCGCCTGGCCGAGGACAAGGCGGGCGCGATCAAGGCCGTGATGGTCTGCCAGATCGACACGGCGACCGGCGTGATGGCCGACATTCCGGCGCTGCGCGACGCCATGGGCGATCACCCGGCGCTGCTGGCGGTGGATGCCATCGCGTCGCTGGGCTGCGCGCCGATGATGATGGACGACTGGGGCGTCGATGTGCTGATCTCGGCCAGCCAGAAGGGGCTGATGTGCCCGCCCGGCACCTGCTTCGTCTGGTATTCCGACAAGGCCGCCGCGCGCGGGCGCACGCAACTGACCACGCCTTACTGGGATTGGCACGCCCGGGCGGGTGCCGAGGCCTTGTGGCGCTTCTGGGGCGGCACGCCGCCGGTCCAGCAGATCTTCGCCTTGGACGAGGCCTTGCGGATGATGCTGGACGAAGAGGGCCTGTTCGCCGTCTGGGCGCGTCATGCGGCGCTGGCCCGCGCGGTCTGGGCGGCAGTGGAGGCCTGGGGCGAGGGCGACACCGGCATCCGGCTGTCGGTCGAGGATCCCATGGCGCGCGCGGCCTCGGTCACGGCGATGGCGCTGCCGGGCGCGGATGCGCTGCGGGCCTGGACGGTCGCGAATTGCGGCGTGACGCTCGGCATCGGCCTGGGGGCCGAGCAGCCGGAAAACGCGCTGCGGGTGGCGCATATGGGCCATGCCAATGCGGGAATGATCCTTTCGGCGCTTGGGGCGATGCAGGCGGGCATGGTGGCGCTTGGCATCCCGCATGGGCCGGGCGGGTTGGACGCGGCGGCGCGGGTGCTGGCGGAACCGGCGTGAGGTGATCATTCGGCTTGGCGAAGGCCATCGTCTTCGCCAAGCGAGGCGGGTGACACAAGCGCCGCCGCGCCCCAAAGCCCGTTGGGTGGGGTTTTACCCCACCGTTGCCGAAGGTGGTGGGGTAAAACCCCACCCTACGGGCTGGCCAGTCTTGGAGGGGCGGCCCCTAGCAGGCAACGGCCTTCGCCAGTCACCCCTACTCCGCCTGCCCGTGTTCCTTCAGCCAGTCTTGCATCACCTTGATCTCGGCTTCCTGCGCGGTGATGACCTCCTCGGCCAGCTTGCGGATTTCGGGGTCGTCGCCGTGTTCCAGCACGACCTTGGCCATGTCGATGGCGCCCTGGTGATGCGGGATCATGCCGCGCACGAAATCCACATCGGCATCGCCGGTCGATTCCATCGGCATGTCGGCGTGCATCTTTTCCATCACGGCGCCATAGGCCGTCGCGGCGTCGCCCCCTGCACTGCTATCCCCGTGGTCATGCGCGGCGTCCTGGGCATAGGCCCCGAAGGCCAGGGCGAACAGGATCGGGGACAGGCTGAAGCCCCGGCGGATGGATGCGGTCATCGGTTTCTCCTTCGCGGTTGCCGGGTCAGGCTGGCGCAATGCAGCAGCCAAGAAAAGCCGCCACGCCATCACATCCGCGCTATGCCTCGGGCAGGCGGGCCAGCGTCACCAGCGTGTCGCCATAACGCCGCTGGTCGATGGGGATCAGCGGTGCGGAAACGACGGGCGGGCGGCTTTCCTCCCATACCACCATTGCCCCGGGGGCGATCCAGCCCCCCGCCAGGGCCGAGGCGATGGCGCGTTCCCCCAAGCCCGCCGCGTAAGGCGGATCAAGAAACACCAGCCCATAAGGCCCGGCGCGATTGTCGCCCAGCCGGACCGCGTCGCGCCGCAGCAGATCGGTCGCATTCCCCGCCCGCGCCTTGCTGATGTTGCTGCGGATCAGCGCCTGAGCTTTGGCGCCGTCATCGACAAAGGTGACATGGGCTGCCCCGCGCGACAGGGCCTCCAGCCCAAGCGCCCCGGTGCCCGCGAACAGGTCCAGCACGCGCGCGGCGGGGACGGGGTTGCCATGCGTGCCGTTGACCAGCAGGTTGAAGATCGCCTCGCGCACCCGGTCGGTGGTGGGGCGCAGATGGGCGGCGGAGTCGCCCGTCCCCACCTCGGCCAGCTTCAGGCCGCGCAGGGTGCCGCCGACGATCCTCATCTTTGCGTCCCGCGATTGCAGGGGGTGCTTCGCCCCCCCTGCCTGCCGGAAGCGGCAGGCGTTCGCCGCTGAAAAAGGTCCACTGGACCTTTTCCCGGGTGCGTCTCACACCAGAGGATATTTGTGCACAGAAGATATATCATGCGAGAAGCGCCTTGAGGTCGGGAGCGGTAGAGATCGCGTCGGGATCGGGGCTGCGCCCGGCCTCGATCAGGCGCTTGCCGATCATGTAGGCGCGCGCGTCGTTCAGCGCATCGACGGCGATCAGGCGGCCGTCCCGGAAATACCAGACCGAGCCGCCGTGCTGGCCGTCGCCCGCCCGCGTCACGATCCGGTCGTGGCCGGTCCCCAGGCCGGCGATCTGCAGCTTGGCGTCGAACTGGTCCGACCAGAACCACGGCTTCGGCTGATATGGCTTGTCCGCGCCCAGCATGTTGTCGGCCACCGCCTCGGCCATGTCGATGGCATTGCCGACGCTTTCCAGGCGCAGCTGGTTGTCTTGCCAGGGGAAGCTGGCGCAATCGCCCGCAGCCCAGATCGCCGGGTCCGAGGTCCGGCCCAGGGCGTCGGTGGCGATGCCGTTGTCCAAGGCCAGCCCGGCACTCTGCGCCAGCGCCGTTTCCGGCAGCACGCCGATGCCCGTGACGATCAGGTCGGCGGGAAGCTCGCGCCCATCGTTCAGCGCCACGCCGGTCGCGTGATCGCTGCCAGTGATGCGGGAGATGCCGGTGCCTTCCAGGATCTGCACCCCATGCGCCAGATGCAGGGCGCGGATCATGTCAGCCGTTTCCGCCGCCGCGACCCGGCCCAGGATGCGCGGCGCGGCCTCGATCAGCGTGACGGTCAGATCCAGCTTGCGGGCGACGGCTGCGGCCTCCAGCCCAATATAGCCGCCGCCGATCACGATCAGCCGTCGGCCTGCCCGCATCTGCGGGGCAAGCGCGTCCACGTCGGCCAGGCTGCGGATCGCGTGGACGCTGGGCAGATCGCCTCCCATGGCGGCGGGAAGGCGGCGGGCTGACGCGCCCGTGGTCAGCGCCAGCGCGTCATAGCCGACCTCTTCCTTGTCGGTCGTCACCACGCGGCGGACCGGGTCGATGGCCTGCGCCACCTCGTCCAGCCGCAGGGGGATGTTCTGGTCGTCCCACCATTCCGGGGACCGAAGCATCAGCCGGTCCAGACCCATCTGGCCCAGCAGATAGGCCTTGGAGAGCGGCGGGCGCTGATAGGGGGCGGCGGGCTCGGCGCCGATCACGGTGATCTCGCCGCCATGGCCCTTGGCGCGCAGCCGCGCCGCCATGGACGCCGCCGCCTGCCCTGCCCCCACGATCACGATCTTCATGGCCGTCCCTGCCCGTTGCGGCCCGCTGGCCCGTCACCGGCCCGCACCCTATAGTCGCGGCGAATCCGTTGCAATTCCAAGGAGGACAGGATGACCATCACCGTCGGAGACAAGCTGCCCGAAGGCAAGCTGCTGCGCGTAGGCGCGGGTGGCCCCGAAGCCGTGGATACTGCCGACCTGGCCAAGGGCCGCGTCGCCCTGTTCGGCGTGCCCGGCGCCTTCACCGGCACCTGCACCAATGCCCATATGCCCAGCTTCGTGCGCAATGCCGATGCCTTCCGCGACAAGGGCGTGGACCGGATCGTCTGCATCACCGTGAACGATCCCTTCGTGGCCGATGCCTGGGCCAAGGCCACCGGCGCCGATACCGCCCGGATCGAGGTTCTGGCCGATGCCGATGGCAGCGTGACCCGCGCGCTTGGCCTGAACTTCGACGCGCCCCCCGCCGGCCTGCATGGCCGCTGCAAACGCTTTGCCGCGCTGCTGAAGGATGGCGTCTTCGAAGCGGTCGAGGTCGAGGACAGCCCCGGCCAATGCACCGTCAGCGCGGGCGAGGCGCTGCTGGAAAAGGTCTGAGCGATGCGACCGGCGGGACGCCCGCCGGTCAGCCCCCCTTGCGGAAGGGGGTAAAATCCGCAAGCGCCTCGATTTCCTCTCCCATGGCGTCGCGTTCGCGGTCCAGATAGTCGGCCAGGGCGCGCAGGAAGCCTTCGTCCGCGACCCAGTGCAGGGAATGCGTGGCGACGGGTTCGTATCCCCGCGCCAGCTTGTGTTCGCCCTGCGCGCCTGCCTCGACCCGCGCCAGTCCTCGGGCGATCGCGAAGTCGATGGCCTGGTGATAGCAAAGCTCGAAATGCAGGAAGGGGTGGTCCTCGATGCAGCCCCAGTATCGGCCGTAAAGCGCATCCGGCCCGATGAAGTTCAGCGCCCCGGCGATGGGCCGCCCGTCGCGTTCGGCCAGGACCAGCAGGATGTCGTTGCCCATGGTCTGGTGAAGGCAGTCGAAGAAGGCCCGCGTCAGATAGGGCCGCCCCCATTTGCGGCTGCCGGTATCCTGGTAGAAGGCCCAGAAAGCATCCCAGTGATGCGGCTTCAGGTCATCGCCCGTCAGGTGCCGGATCGTGCCGCCGAAAGCCTGCGCCTTGCTGCGTTCCTTGCGCAGATCCTTGCGCTTGCGCGAGGAGAGCGCCCCCAGGAAATCGTCAAAGCTGCCATAGCCACGGTTCAGCCAGTGGAATTGCTGCGTCACGCGGGGCAGAAAGCCGATGTTCGTTCCGGCCTCGGCCTCGGCTCCCGTGCAGAAGGTGACATGGACGCCCGAGGCGCCAACACGTTCGGCCAGCCGCGTCATCCCGGCCAGCAGCGACTGACGCATGGCAGGATCGCGCGTCAGCAACCGCGCGCCCGTCACCGGGGTAAAGGGCACCGCCGCCTGCAGTTTGGGATAATAGCGCCCGCCCGCACGCGCGTAAGCCTCGGCCCAGGCATGGTCGAAGATGTATTCGCCCTGGCTGTGCGACTTGGCGTAAAGGGGCGCGGCGGCGACAACCTTGCCGCCATCCTCAAGCGTCACATGCAGCGGCTGCCAGCCGGTCCCGCGTCCGACCGAGCCGGACTCCTCCAGCGCCAGAAGGAAGCGGTGCGTCGTGAAGGGGTTGCCGTCGCCAAGCGCATCCCAGGTGTCGGCCGGAATCGCTGCGATGCTGGGATGGGTGGACAGGGTCAGCGCGTTCATGGCTGGCAAGCTAGGGGGTCGGAGCCGGTTTGTCAGCGGCCCCGCCCTCACAATCACGCAGGCGTTTCACCTTTGTCCAAATATCCCGCAAAGGCTTCCGAGCGCCCGGAAAAAGGTCCAGTGGACCTTTTTCAGCGAGGAAGGGGCCGGCAGGCCCGAATGGGGGACACGAAGTCCCCCGCCCCGGTTTCAGCGCGCGGCGTGGTAGCCTTCGAAGGTGATGTTGTCCGCGACACGCCGGGCCAAGGCCTCCTCCTCCGCGCTGCGGATGGTCCAGCACAGGATCGGCACGCCCTGAGCCTTCAGCGCATCGACGCGCGGATTGGCGAGATCCTGCTTGTCATGCGAGATGAAGCAGGCGCCGCTGCGGTCGAAGTCGTTGATCCCGGCCAGATGGCTGCGGGTTTCCTCGGGGATGCCGGGCCAGTCCTGTTCCGCATAACCGCAGGTCGTCAGTCCGACCGGGATATGCGGCGCGATCCGGTGAAAGGCCTCGACCACATGCGGGTTGAAGGACATGACCGCGACCGGGCCGTCATAGCCTTGCAGGACAGCCGCGACCCGTTCGTGCAGGGTGCCGATGTCGGGGCCAAGGCGCATGTCCTGGTCCTTGATCTCGATCAGCAGGGGCACGCGGCCCGCGACCAGATCCAGGAACTGCCGCAGGGTCGGGACCGGCTGGTCGGTGCCCAGCAGCCGCATCCCCGACAGCGCCGCCGGATCAAGACCTGCGATGAAGCCGTCCGCGCCGGTCAGGCGGCGCAGGTCATAGTCGTGGAACACCATCGCCTCGCCATCGCTGGCAGGCTGGATGTCCAGCTCGATCGCATAGCCCGCGTCAATGGCGGCCTGGGCGGCGGCAAGGCTGTTTTCCGGGATGCCGGGGCCGTGCAGGCCCCGGTGCGCCACCGGCATGGTCAGGAAGGCCTGCGGCAGCGTCATCACGCGACCTCGAAGATCGCTTCGACCTCGACCGCGACGCCCAGGGGCAGGGCTGCGGCGGACACGGCGGCGCGGGCATGGCGACCGGCGTCGCCGAAGACCTCGACCATCAGGTCGGAACAGCCGTTGATGACCTTCGGCTGGTCGGCAAAGTCGGGGGTCGAGTTCACGAAGCCGGTCAGCTTGACCACGCGCTTCACGCGGTCCAGATCGCCCACGGCGGCCTTCAGTTGCGCGATCAGCGACAGGCCGCAGCGGCGCGCGGCGGCGGCGCCATCCTCGACCGACATGCCGTCGCCCAGGCGGCCCTTGATCAGGCCGTTGTCGTCCTGGCTGATCTGGCCCGACACGAAGACCAGGTTTCCGGCCTGCACGAAGGGCACATAGTTCGCCGCAGGCGCGGGCGCCGCGGGAAGGGTGATGCCCTTCTGGGCCAGGGTGGCTTCGATGCTCATGCTGTTCTCCTGTGATTTGGACCGGACCCTAGCGTGCCATCCGTCACGCGACCAGAGCTTCGGCGCGCTGCAGATCCACGCTGACCAGTTGGCTCACACCCTGTTCCACCATGGTGACGCCGAACAGCCGGTCCATGCGCGACATGGTGACGGCGTGGTGGGTGATGATCAGGAAGCGTGTGTCGGTGCGCCGCGTCATCTCGTCCAGCAGGTCGCAGAAGCGGCTGACATTGGCGTCGTCCAGCGGCGCGTCCACCTCGTCCAGAACGCAGATCGGGGCGGGGTTGGCCAGGAAGACGGCAAAGATCAGCGCCATGGCGGTCAGGGTCTGCTCGCCCCCCGACAGCAGCGACAGGGTGGAGAGCTTCTTGCCCGGCGGCTGGCACATGATTTCCAGCCCCGCGTCCAGCGGATCGTCGGATTCGACCAGAACCAGCCGCGCCTCGCCCCCGCCGAACAGCGTGGTGAACAGGGTGGCGAAATTGGCGTTCACCGTGTCGAAGGCCGCCAGCAGCCGTTCGCGCCCTTCGCGGTTCAGGCTGGTGATGCCCGCGCGCAACTTGCGGATCGCTTCCTCAAGGTCGGTCTTTTCGGCGGCAAGTCGGTCGCGCTCGGCCTCGATCTCGCGCTTGTCCTCGTCGGCGCGCAGGTTGACGGCGCCAAGCCCGTCGCGCTGCGTGCGCAGCCGGGCGATCTGATCCTCCAGCGCGGCGGCGGGCGCATCGGGCGGCCGGTCCCCCAGCGAGGCCAGCAGCGCCTGCGGCGTCGTTTCGGTTTCCTCAAGGATGCGCGCGCGGGCGGCGGCCTCTCCGTCGCGGGCGGCCTCGGCGCGGGCCTCGCGCGTGGCGCGGGTTTCGCGGGCCTCGGATGCCGCACGCTCGGCCTCGCGCTCGGCATGGGCGGCGCTGCGGGCGGCATCCTCGGCCACCGCCAGCGCATCGCGGGCCGCAGCCAGGCGTTCCCCGGCATCCGCCTCGCGGTCGCGCAAGCTGGCGCGGCGGTCGGCCAGCAAGGCGGGCTGCGCTTGCGCCTCGGCCAGTTCGGCACTGGCGGCATCGCGGCGGGCGGTCAGTTCGGACGCGCGCGTGCCCGCCTGCTGCAGGCGCAGCTTCCAGCCGGATTCCTCCTTGGCGATTTCCTGCAACCGCTTCGTCCGCGCATTGGCCTCGCGCTTCAGCTCATCCAAGGCGGCGCGGCGGGTCATGGTGGCGATGCGCGCGGCCTCGACGCCGGTGCGGGCATGGTCCAGCGCCATGGCGGCGTCGGCCCTGTCTGGCAGTTCGGCCAACGCCGCTTCGGCCTGCGCCAAGCGGCCCCGCGCATCCCCCGCATCGGCCTGATGCCGCGCCAGTTCCCCGGCAGCCGATTCGGCGCGGCTGCGGGCCATCGACAGGTCGGATTCGGCCCGCGTCAGGGCACGCGCTGTATCGGACAACTGCCGTTCCGCATCGCGCCGGGCGTCGCGGGCGGATTTCTCAGTCGCCGTGGCATCCGACAGGGCGGCGCGTGCCTCGTCGTGGCGTTCGATGGCGACAGCGGCCCTGGCTTCTGCCTCGGCGGTCTGGTCGGCCAGTTCGGCCAACTGGTTCACCTTCTGCAGGTGCAGGGCGGCGGCCGAGGACGCCTCTCCCGCCACCACCCGCATCCCGTCCCAGCGGAACAGATCGCCCGCAGGCGTGACCAGCCGCTGGCCGGGCTTCAAGGCGGCCTGCATCGCGGTCCCTGCCACCGCATCAGGGACCAGCCCGACCTGCGACAGCCTGCGCGCCAAGGCGGCGGGGCCATCGACATAAGGGGCCAGAGGTGCCACACCATCGGGCAAGGGCTGCGGATCGTCCCAGCCAGCCAGCAGATGCCAGCCGCTTTCGCCCTCCCCTGCCAGTCCCGCGCGCAGGTCGTCGCCAAAGGCCACGCCAAAGGCAACCTCATGGCCCTTGGCCACCGTCACTTGGTCCAGGATCGCCTTGCCCCCGGACCCGCCGCGTTCCACCAGCCGACGCAGGGCGGCCATCTCGGCGGTCAGCGCGCCAAGCTCGCCCTCGGCCTCGGCGCGCGCGATGCGGGTTCCGGTCTCGGCGGCTTCGGCCTCGGCGCGGGCGGATTCGGTTGCGGCCAGCGCCTCCTCGGCGGCCTCGGCCCGCTCGGCGGCGGCCTCCTGCGCCTGCTCGGCTGCGGCAAGCGCGCCTTCGGCGGATGCTCCCGCCTCGGCGGCACGGTCAACGGCGTCCTGCGCCTGGGCCGCCGCGCGTTCCGATCGGTCCAGCATCGCGCGCAGGTCTGCCACCAGCCGTTCTGCCGACTGGTGCCGCGCCGCCAGCCGAGCCGCCTCGTCCGTCAGTTCCGCCAGCCGCGCCTCGACCTCGCGCAGCGCCTCGGCAGCCTCATCGGCAGCCTCGGCGGCAGCGTCCAGCCGCGCGTCATGCCCCTGCCCGGCCTTGTCCAGTTCAGCCTTTTCCCAGGCCAGCCGCTCGACCACCTCTCCGGCGTCACGGTTCAGCGCCTCCTCGCGGTCAATGTCGCGGGCAAGCTGGCTGATGCGCGCCTGCAGGTCGGCGATGGCCTGGGCCGCGCGGGCATCGGCCTCGTCCAGGGCCTCTCGCTCGACCACGATGCGCGACAGGATGGCGGCGGCGACCTGCTCCTCCTCGCGCAACGGGGGCAGCGCGCCATCCGTGGCCTCTCGCCGGTCGGACGCCTCGCGGGACGCGGCTTCGGCAGCATGGGCATCGCGGATCGCGCCGGCCAGCGCCTCGGCTGCGGCCAGCCGCGCGGCCTCGGCCTCGGACCAGCGGCGATAGAGCAGCGCGCCCTCGGCCAGCCGCAGCGCCGCGCCGATCTCTCGGTATCGCGCGGCGGCGCGGGCCTGCCGGGCCAGGCTGACCGCCTGCGTGGACAACTGGTCCAGCGTGTCCTCGACCCGCGTCAGGTTCGTCTCGGCCGCGTTCAGCTTCAGCTCGGCCTCGTGCCGCCGCTGATAAAGCCCGCTGATCCCCGCCGCTTCCTCCAGGATCCGGCGGCGCGACCGCGGCTTGGCGCTGATCAGTTCGCTGATCTGGCCCTGCCGCACCAGCGCCGGGCTGTGCGCCCCGGTCGAGGCATCGGCGAACAGCATCTGCACGTCGCGCGCCCGCACGTCCTTGCCGCCGATCTTGTAGGCGGACCCTGCGTCCCGTGTAATCCGGCGCACGATGTCGAACTGGTCGTCATCGTTGAAGCCCGCAGGCGCCAGCCGGTCGCGGTTGTCCACGGTCAGCACCACCTCGGCATGGGCGCGGGCGGACCGGCGGGCGGTGCCCGCGAAGATCACGTCCTCCATCCCCTCGCCGCGCATGGCGGTGGGGCGGTTCTCGCCCATCACCCAGCGCAGCGCCTCCAGCAGGTTCGACTTGCCGCAGCCGTTCGGGCCGACCACGCCGGTCAGCCCCTCGCGGATGACCAGGTCGGTCGGGTCCACGAAGCTTTTGAAGCCGTTCAGTCGCAGCCGGTCGAAGCGCAAGCGGGGTTCCTTTTTGTTCCTGCGTGGATTGTCCCATCGCCGGGCGGCAAGTCAACCATCCGGCCCCATATCTGGAATACTGCAAGGCATTTTCTACAAGATCGGCATGGTTGGCCGCCGGATTTCCGCTACCATTGCGCCATGATCGTCGCCCTGTCCCTGATTCTGGCCTTCGAGCTTGTCGGAGAGATCCTGTCCCGCGTGGGGAACCTGCCCCTGCCCGGCCCGGTCGTGGGGCTATGCCTGCTGGTCGCGTCCTGCGTGCTGCGGCCTGCCCTGGCCGACCGGTTGCGTCCGACCGCCCAGGGCCTGCTGGCGAACCTGTCCCTGTTCTTCGTGCCTGCGGGCGTGGGCATCGTGTCGCACTGGCCCACCCTGCGCGACCAGGGCATCGGCCTGGCGGTGGCGATCCTGGGGTCAACCGTGCTGGCCATCGCGGCGGGCGCCCTGGCCTTCCAGGCCGTGGCCCGCTGGACCGGATCGGTCGATCCATCCGACCTGAAAGGGGACGGCGAATGACCAGACCGGCGCTGATCTGGTCCTATCTGGCGCAAGGGCCGCTGCTGTGGCTGACCGCGACGCTGGTGGCCTATGTGATCGGAGACGCCCTGTTCCGCGCCGCGGGACGGCAAAGCTGGGCCAACCCGGTGCTGATCGCGGTGATCCTGCTGGCGGTGCTGCTGGGCCTCACGGGCACTGATTATCCGACATATTTCGAGGGGGCGCAGTTCGTCCACTTCATGCTTGGCCCCGCGACGGTCTGCCTGGCGCTGCCCTTGTACGACAACCTGCCTCGCGTCCGCCGCGCTTTGTGGCCAATGCTGGCGGGGCTGTTCGTAGGGTCCGGGATGGCGATCGTCTCGGCCCTGCTGATCGCGCGGGCGTTCGGGATTTCGGGCCCGGTGCTGGCGTCCCTCGCGCCGAAATCGACCACGGCGCCCGTGGCCATCGGCATCGCCGAACGGATCGGCGGCCAGCCGACGCTGACGGCGGCCCTGGTGCTGCTGACGGGGATCTTCGGGGCGATTGTCGTGACGCCGCTGCTGAACGCGCTTCGGGTGAGGGACTGGCGCGCGAGGGGCTTTGCCGTGGGGGTCGCCGCGCATGGGATCGGGACGGCGAGGGCGTTCCAGGTGAACCAGACGGCAGGGGCGTTCTCGGGGATCGGGATGGGGATGAACGCGGTCTTGACGGCGGTGATCGCGCCGATGGCGATGCGGCTGTTCGGAGGGTGAGGCGTCCGCGCAACGGCTGCGGGCGTTGCATGGCGCAACAGTCGTGGGCGGAGAGAGAAAGGGCCAGCAAATGCTGGGGTTTTGGCTGTGCCGAGCGTGCACCGGGGAGGCACAGGGCGTACACAGGGTGTGCACCGATTTTACTCGAACCGTTGGTATGTTGGGGGCTGCTACACTTTACCTTTCTGATTACCTGGAATGGAGAACACAGTTGAAACGAGACGACGATTTTATTCGCAGCCTGCTTTTCGAAGCTGAGGAAAGCCGCCAGCCATTTCTTCTTGCGCCCTTACACATGAACCCCTCTGAAGAAGAACTGAAGCGGCATATGCATGCCAAGTGGCTTACTGACGCAGGTTTTTTCACGAGGTGAATAAAGACGTATTCCGCATCACCAACCAAGGCCACGACTATCTGGCGTCGATCAAAGATGAAGGAATCTGGCGCAAGACCAAGGCCTCCGCGGCAAGCGTCGGGGGAGTTGGTTTAGGAGTCATGAAGGACATTGCAGTAGCCTACGTAAAGCAAGAATTGTCTGCCAAGCTTGGAATCCAAATTTAACGTGGCTGCGGCAAAACTTGTCTCACGCGCAGGCCCTGCAATCCAAGGAAGCCATCAAGCGTTCACATGCGGGACGCCGCTTTGGCGAAGCGGCATCATTTTCCCCCCGGCCGAAACGCCTTCACCTTCCGCTCATCCGTCTCCACCCGCGCCGCGCCGATCAGGTCCAGGCAATAGGGCACCGCCGCGAAGACCGCGTTCAGGCATGTCGCAATCGCCCCCGGCTTTCCCGGTAGCGTGATGATCAGCGTCTCGTTCCGGATCACCGCCGTCTGGCGGGACAGGATGGCGGTCGGAACCTCGGCCATCGAGGCGCGGCGCATTTCCTCTCCGAAGCCGGGCAGTTCCTTGTCGGCCACGTCCATCAGCGCCTCGGGCGTCTGGTCGCGCGGCGCGGGGCCGGTGCCGCCGGTGACCAGGATCAGGTCGGCGCCGCCTTCGACCAGTTCGCGCAGCTTCATGGAGACGTTCTCGCGGCCGTCGGGGATGATCACGCGGGTGATCTCCATGGGCGAAGTCACCACATCGCGCAGCCAGGCCTCGGCGCCGGGGCCGCCCTTGTCCTCGTATTCCCCGCGCGAGGCGCGGTCGCTGACGGTGACGATGCTGATGCGGGCGGGGCGGTCGGTCATGGGGCGGGCCTTTCGATGGTCCGCGACACTGTGGAACGGGCCGGGCCAAAAGAAAAGGCCGCGGGGATGCCGCGGCCTTGTCGGTCGTCACGGGGGCGGCTTACTTCGCCCGTGCGTTCCGGTTCGCGACCAGCTTCAGGCGCAGCGCGTTGAGCCGGATGAAGCCCGCCGCGTCCTTCTGGTCATAGGCGCCCGCGTCATCCTCGAAGGTCACATGGGCTTCGGAATAGAGCGACTGGTCCGACCAGCGGCCGACGCAGGTGGCAAGGCCCTTGTAGAGCTTCAGCCGCACCGTGCCCGAGACATGCTCCTGCGACTTGTCGATCAGGGCCTGCAGCATCTCGCGTTCCGGGCTGAACCAGAAGCCGTTGTAGATGAGTTCCGCATAGCGCGGCATCAGGCTGTCCTTCAGATGCCCGGACCCGCTGTCCAGCGTGATCTGCTCGATCCCGCGATGGGCTTCCAGCAGGATGGTGCCGCCGGGGGTTTCATAGATGCCGCGCGACTTCATGCCGACGAAGCGGTTTTCCACGAAGTCCAGGCGGCCGATGCCGTGCTTGCCGCCAAGCTCGTTCAGGCGGGTCAGGATCGTGGCGGGCGACAGCGCCTCGCCGTTGATCGCCACCGCGTCGCCGCGCTCGAAGGTCACTTCGATGAATTCGGGCTGATCCGGCGCATCTTCGGGGTTCACGGTGCGCTGATAGACGTAATCGGGCGCGGGTTCGGCGGGGTTTTCCAGCGCCTTGCCTTCGCTGCTGGTGTGCAGCAGGTTCGCGTCCACGCTGAAGGGCGCCTCGCCCCGCTTGTCCTTGGCGATGGGGATCTGGTTCTGTTCGGCGAATTCGATCAGCTTGGTGCGGCTGGTCAGATCCCAGAGCCGCCAGGGCGCGATGACCTTGATCGAGGGGTCGAGCGCATAGGCCGACAGTTCGAACCGCACCTGGTCGTTGCCCTTGCCGGTCGCGCCATGGGCCACCGCGTCGGCCCCGTGCTGGTGCGCGAGTTCCACCAGACGCTTCGAGATCAGCGGGCGCGCGATGGAGGTGCCCAGCAGATAGAGCCCCTCGTAGACCGCATTGGCGCGGAACATCGGGAAGACGAAGTCGCGCACGAATTCCTCGCGCAGATCCTCGATGTGGATGTTCTCGGGCGCGATGCCCAGCAACTCGGCCTTCTTGCGCGCCGGTTCCAGCTCCTCGCCCTGGCCCAGGTCGGCGGTGAAGGTGATGACCTCGCAGCCGTACTCAGACTGCAGCCATTTCAGGATGATCGAGGTGTCGAGCCCGCCCGAATAGGCAAGGACGACTTTTTTCGGCGCGTCAGACATGCGGTTAACCCTTCGGCAAAGTTTCCGGGGCAATAAGGCAGAAGGCGCGTTGTCACAAGGGCCGGAGGGAGGATAGGATGGTGTTGCTGGTCAGGCGTATTTGATGCAGGCATTCGCTGTTTGCCGCCATGCTGATCCTGGGGACAGCCCTGGCAGGTGCGGCCGTCGGTGCGCCCAATCCCCTCCACGCATGCACAAGCTTGACGTGCCACGCCTTGTCCAAAGGGCGGCCATGAACGTGCTTTGGTAGTTGTCCCTGTTGTCCGGGCTGTCCGTCTTGATACTCGGGGGCCATTACGTCGAAGGCCGCCTCCTGCGCTGAGGCTGCGTCCCCTTGCCAAATGCCCGCTTTCGCGTCATGCGCTGGCGCATGGAAAACTCCACGCCCCCCTTTGCCGCCCTTGTCCGCAACGCCGAAGCCGCGATCCGCGACCTGTTCGAGCCGACGCCCTTGCAGCGCAACGACCACCTGTCGGCCAGGTTCGGCGCCGAGATCTGGCTCAAGCGCGAGGATCTGACCCCCGTGCGCAGCTACAAGCTGCGGGGCGCCTTCAACGCCATGCGCAAGCGGGTGACGCCCGGACAGGCGACGAACGCGCATTTCGTCTGCGCCAGCGCGGGCAACCATGCGCAGGGCGTGGCCTATGCCTGCCGCCATTTCGGCGCGCGCGGCACGATCTTCATGCCGGTGACGACGCCCAAGCAGAAGATCGACAAGACCAAGGTCTTCGGCGGTGATGCCATCGAGATCGTGCTGACGGGCGACTATTTCGACCAGACGCTGGCGGCGTCCCAGGCCTTCGCGGCCGAGCATGGCGCGCAGTTCCTGGCGCCCTTCGATTCGGCCGACGTGATCGAGGGCCAGGCGACCGTGGCGCTGGAGATGCTGGAGCAGCTTGGCGGCGCGCCGGATCTGGTGGTACTGCCGGTGGGCGGCGGCGGACTGGCCGCCGGGGTGACGCGCTATCTCGCAGAAGCGGCGCCCGATGTGGCTTTTGCCTTTGCCGAGCCGCTGGGCGGGGCCAGCCTGCAGGCCGCGCTTCAGCAGGGCGCGCCGGTGGCGCTGCCCGCGGTGGACAACTTCGTCGATGGCGCCGCCGTCGCCCGGATCGGCGCCCTACCCTTCGAGGCGCTGCGCCGCTTCTCGCCCGCAGACGTGCATCTGGCGCCCGAGGACCGCATCTGCATCACCATGCTGCAGATGCTGAACCACGAGGGCGTGGTGCTGGAACCCGCGGGCGCCCTTGCCATCGACGTGCTGGAAGACCTGGGCGACCTGGAAGGCAAGCGCGTGGTCTGCGTCTGTTCGGGCGGGAACTTCGACTTCGAGCGCCTGCCCGAGGTCAAGGAACGCGCGCAGCGCTTTGCGGGCGTGAAGAAGTATTTCGTCCTGCGCCTGCCGCAGCGTCCCGGCGCCCTGCGCGATTTCCTGGAGCTTCTGGGCCCCGACGACGACGTGGCGCGGTTCGAATACCTCAAGAAATCGGCGCGCAACTTCGGCTCGATCCTGATCGGCATCGAAACCTCGGCACCGCAGAACCTGACCGCGCTGAAGGCGCGGCTGGACGGGGCGGGCTTCGTCTATCGCGACATCACCAACGACGAAATCCTGTCCGAACTGCTGGTCTGAGTTTTCGCGTTTACCGCGCCTTTACTGCCAGGGGGTTATCACCTTGGCATGAAACGCGCGAATCGACAGCCCCCTCCTTCCCTGAAACAGGCCGCGACGCGGCTGGTGCGCCGCGTCCTGATCGTCAGTCCCAATGCCGCGCAACGCCGCATCTTCGCCATCCAGCTAAAGCGCGCCCATTACGAGGTGCTTGAGGCAGGCTCGGTCCAGGAGGCGCTGCAGCTGTGCCAGAAAGCCGAGCCGGATATCGTTCTGTCGGACTGGGCCCTGCCGGGCGAGACCGGGCTGGATCTGTGCCGCGCCTTCCGGGCAAGCCAACGCAGCAACTATGGTTATTTCGTGCTGCTGACCTCGGCCCGCGACGCGGAGGACATTTCGCGGGGGCTGGAGGCCGGGGCGGACGATTTCCTGACCAAGCCCGTGACGCAGGGGGAACTGCTGGCGCGCCTGGCCGCGGGCGAACGCATCCTGCGGGTCGAGGAGGATCTGCGGTCCAGCAACGAACAGCTTCGGGCGGCGCTCGACCGGCTGCGCGAAACCCAGGCCGCCATCGACCGCGACCTGCGCGAGGCGCGCAAGCTGCAGCAGGGGCTGGTCAAGGAACGCTCGGGCCGGTTCGGCCCGATCCAGCTGTCGCTGCTTCTGCGCCCGGCGGGCCATATCGGCGGCGATCTGGTGGGCTTTTTCCCGATCGGCGATGACCGGGTGGGCATCTATGCGCTGGACGTGTCGGGCCATGGCGTCACCGCCGCGCTGCTGACGGCGCAGCTGTCGGTGCATCTGTCGGGATCGGCCGACCAGAACGTGGCCCTGCGCGCGGCCCAGACGGGGACCGATGCGGTCAGCCCGGCGGCGCTGGCGCATTTCTTCAACAACATGATGCTGGAGGAGATGGCGACCGACACCTATTACACGATGATCTATGCCGAGTTGAACCATGTCTCGGGCCGGCTGCGCATGGTGCAGGCGGGCCATCCCCATCCGGTGCTGCAGTGCGCCGACGGCTCGGTCCGGCCGCTGGGCAATGGCGGGATGCCGATCGGCGTCTTCGAGAAGCCGGTTTTTGATGAGATCGACCTGGTGATGAAGCCGGGCGACCGGCTGCTGATCTGTTCGGACGGCATCACCGAGGCGACGAACCCCGCTGGCCGCCTTCTGGGCGATGACGGGGTCGAGGCGATCCTGCGCACCAACGCCTTCCTGGGGGGCCATGTGTTCCTGGAATCCATGGCCTGGTCGGTATCGGAATATTGCCGGGGCGAACGGCAGGACGACATGTCCGCTGTGCTGATCGAATACCTGGCCCCGGCCGAGATGGTGCCCCTGCCGGGGCGCTAGATGGAGAGGATGTTCTGCCTTTGCGTCAGGGCGGAACGCATTCATCATAATGCCGCCGCATGGCTGGCGAAGGCTATCGCCTTGGCCGCCGCGCGACATGTCGAACTGAACCGCCGGGCCTTCAGGGCCCGGCCGGCGCCCGTCCCGCCCCCAGGCGGGCGCCGGCCTTGTGTGGTCATGGGACGGCACCGTCTCTGGTTGTGATGGCGCGTAGCGGGCGGGGGAAACGCAGTGCGTTTCCTGTTCCCGCCCGATCAGGGAAGCGGCACATAGCCCTATGGCTGCTGAACCCCGATCCGCCTAGACCAGCGCCCGGAACCGCGCCAGAAAAGCCCGCGCGCCGGGGTCGGCCAGCAGGTCCATCGCCGCAGGCGGGCTGGCCCAATGGGCGCTGTGATGCGGCTCGGTCGGGTCGGAGAGGCGGCGGACCGGGCGGGCGATCCAGACATGGCACAGCTTTTCGGCCCACCGGCCGTATTCCGGCATGAAGGCAAAGCGGCGATAGGCGCCGAGGTGGCGGGCATTGCCGATGGTCCAGCCGGTTTCCTCGAAGACCTCGCGGTGCAGGGCGCGAAGGCCGCTCTCGCCCGCGTCGATGCCGCCGCCGGGAAGCTGGTATTCCGGGTCCGGTTCGGACTGGTGGGTCAGCAGCAGCCGCCCGTCGCGCACCAGCAGGGCATAGGCTCCCGGCCGCAGGTGGTGGCGCTGTCCCGGCTTCGGGGGATTGCCGTATCGGCGGATCATGGGGCCTCCGGTGCTTCGGCTGGCATCCTTAGGGCGGATCGGCAATCCTCACAATGCTGCCCGTCTGGCGAAGGGCATCGCCTTCGCCACGTGGCGCAATCGCAATCCATCCCGCCGGGCCTCAAAGGCCCGGCCAAGGCGGCCGGAAAACCCGCCCCTTGGGATCGCTGGCAAAAGCCCTATATTGTCCCCGACCTGGCCTGCCGCGCGCGGGCCTGCCCCGGATTTCAGGAATATCGCATGAGCAAGATCAACCAGATTGCGTGGGACGACACGGTGTTGCCGTTCCAGTTGGACCGTTCCGACATTCGCGGACGCGTCGTCCGCCTGGACGGGGTGCTGGACCACATCCTGTCGCGCCACGACTATCCGGCGCCGGTCAGCGCCATGGTGGCGGAACTGGCGCTGCTGGTGGCGCTGATCGGTCCCACGGTCAAGCTGCGCTGGAAGCTGAGCCTGCAGGTCCGCGGCAATGGCGCGATCCGCACGCTGGCCGCCGATTACTATGCCCCCGAAAGCGACGGCGCGCCCGCCCGCATCCGGGCCTGGGCCAGCTTCGATGCCGACCGGCTGGACACCCGCCCGCCCTTCCAGCAGATCGGCGAGGGCTATTTCGCCCTGCTGATCGACCAGGGCGAAGGCACGCTGCCCTATCAGGGGATCACGCCGCTTGCGGGCGGATCGCTGTCGGCCTGCGCGCAGACCTATTTCGCGCAATCGGAACAGTTGCCGACCCGCTTCCAGCTTGCCTCCGGCTATTCGCGCCTGTCGGGCGAGGGCGGCCATTGGCGCGCGGGCGGCATGATGCTGCAGACGCTGCCCGCCACCCCCATGCAGTCGGGCGAGGGCGGCAGCGGCGAGGGTGGGCTGATCGAGGCCGCCGACATCCTGCAGGGCGCCGAATCCGAGGATTGGAACCGCGCCAACCTGCTTCTGGACACGGTGGAAACGCTGGAGCTGATCGGCCCCTCGGTCGGGCCGACGGACCTGCTGCTGCGCCTGTTCCACGAGGAAACGCCACGTGTCTTCGATGCGCAACGGGTGGAGTTCGGCTGTTCCTGCACGGCGGACCGGGTGCGCGGCACCTTGTCGATCTATTCGGCCAAGGACATCGCCCACATGACCACGGATGCGGGCATCGTCACCGCCGATTGCCAGTTCTGCGGGGCGCATTACGAATTCGACCCGCAAAGCCTGGGCTTCGAGGCGACGGTGGACGCCGACGGCCAGCCCCTGGCCGACAGGGCGGCCGAGTGATCGCGGACTGGTCTGAAGACCTTTTGCGCCAGGCCCTGTCCGTCGCGGCGGGGCCGACATCGGACTATGACCTGAACCCCGATGTCGCCCCGCCTGCGGGCAGCCTGCGGGCGGCGGGCGTGCTGGCGGCGTTCCACGAGGATGACGGGCGGCTGGTCCTGACCAAGCGCGCCTCCGGCCTGCGCCACCATCCGGGCCAGATCGCCCTGCCTGGCGGCAAGGTCGATCCCATGGACGCCGATGAAATCGCCGCCGCCCTGCGCGAGGCGCGCGAGGAGGTGGGCCTGGACGGCGCGCAGGTCGATCTTCTGGGCACGCTCCCCGCGCATCGCACCGTCACCGGCTTTGCCGTGACGCCGGTCATCGGCATCATCCGTGGCCCCTTCGCCCCGCGCCCGGAACCCGGCGAGGTCGAGGAAGCCTTTACCCTGCCCTTCGCCCATGTCGCCGACCCGTCCCGCTATCGCGTCGAACGGCGCCGCTGGCGCGAGGGCTGGCGCAGCTATCACGCGGCGCCCTTCGGCCCCTATTACCTGTGGGGCGCGACGGCGCGGATCCTGCTGGGCCTTGCCAGAAGGATAACGGCGTGACGCAACTTCCCCCCCGGCTGTTGCAGGATTTCGCCCTGCAATCGGTCCTTGATGCCCTTGAGGCGGGCGGCCAGCGCGCCTGGCTGGTCGGCGGGGCGGTGCGGAACGCGCTGCTGGAGATGCCGGTCGAGGATGTGGATCTGGCGACCGACGCCTTGCCGGAAACGGTCATGCGGCTGGCGCAGGCGGCGGGGCTGAAGCCCGTGCCGACGGGCATCGACCACGGCACCGTCACCGTTGTGGCCGAGGGGCGCGGGTTCGAGGTGACGACCCTGCGCCGCGACGTGGAAACCGACGGGCGCCATGCGGTCGTGGCCTTTTCCGACGATCTGGCGCAGGACGCCCACCGGCGCGATTTCACGATGAACGCGCTTTACGCCGACCGCAGCGGCACGGTCATCGACCTTGTCGGCGGGCTTGACGACCTGCGCGCCCGGCGCCTGCGCTTTGTCGGCGATCCGGCGCAGCGTATCCGTGAAGATTACCTGCGCATCCTGCGCTTTTTCCGCTTCCTCGCCTGGTATGGCCGCGATGCCGACCCGGACGCGGTCGGGGCCTGCGCTGCCCTGCGCGACGGGTTGGACGGCATTTCCCGCGAACGCATCGGGCAGGAGTTGCGCAAGCTGCTGATGGCCCCCGATCCGGTGGCTGCGGTGCGGCTGATGCAACACAGCGGCGTGCTGGACAAGGTGCTGCCCCAGGCGACGCCGGAGCGGCTTTATGCCCTGCAATCCCCCGCCCCTTGGCTTGCGCGGTTGGCGGCGTTGTCGCAGGCTGATCTGACGGATGCCCTGCGGCTGTCGCGCTCTGACGCCCGCGACCACCGCATCCTTGTCACTGCCATGGCGGAAAACTGGTCCTTCAACCGCATCGTCTATCGCCTGGGGGGCGATCTGGCGGAAGGCGCGGCGGCCCTGGTCCAGACCAACCCGTCCGGCCCCCGAGACGGCTGGCCTGACGCGCGGGACGCCGCCTGTCCCCTGCCCATTACCGCCGCCGACCTGCAGCCGCGTCTGCAAGGCCCGGCGCTTGGCCGTGGCCTGAAGGCCGCCGAGGAGGCCTGGATCGACTCGGGCTTTGCCCTGCCGCCGCCTGCCCTGATCGACATCGCCTGTCTCGCCGGAGAGACCCCATGACATTTCATCACCATCTTGGCCGCCTGATCGATGCCTTCCGCCCCGCCGAAGGCCCGCCGCCCGCCACCCTGCTGGCCTTTTTCCGCTGGTGCCTGTCGGGTGCCTGGGGCGGGCTGGCGCTTGCGGCCATCGCCTCGGCCTTGGGCGGGGTCGCGGATGTGGTGGCCGCCGTGCTGCTGGGCTGGGTGGTCGATGCCATCGCCACCGGCGATCCCAGCGCCTTCTGGGGACAGAATGGCCTGCTGATCGCGGCCTTCGTGGGCTTCTTCCTGCTGCTGCGGCCCGTGATCTTCGGGCTGTCCACCGCGACCTCCAGCGTGATCATCGGGCCGAACGTGCTGCCGCTGGTCCTGTCGCGGATCCATCGCTGGACCATGGGCCATTCGGTCGCCTTCTTCGACAACGACTTCGCCGGGCGGCTGGCGCAGAAGCAGATGCAGACCGCCCGCGCAGTGACCGATGTGGCGTCGGAAATGGTGAACGTGGTGGCCTTTGCGCTGGCATCCGTGCTGGGATCGGCGGCCTTCCTGGTGTCTGTCGACACCTGGGGCGCGGTCGCGCTGATCCTATGGATGCTGGCCTATCTGGGGTTGATCCGCTTCTTCCTGCCGCGCATCCGGGCGAAATCGGGGGCCCGCGCCTCCGCCCGCGCCATGATTACCGGCCAGGTCGTCGATACCATCACCAACATCAAGACCGTCAAGCTGTTCGCCCATGCGGAACACGAGGACCGCGCGGCCCTGGGCGCCATGGCGGGCTTCCGCGACCGCGCGCTGGATTTCGGCGTGGTGAGCAGCACCTTCCGCATGTCGCTGATGGTGATCGCGGGCGTGTTGCCGGTGATCCTGGTCGGCGGGTCCATCATGCTGTGGCGGCAGGGCGCGGCCACACCCGGCGACGTGGCGGCGGCGGGGGCCATCGCCATGCGGCTGAGCCAGATGACCGGCTGGGTCAGCATGGCGCTGATGGGCATCTGGGGCAGCGTGGGCGAGGTCGAGGACGGCATGAAGACCCTGTCCCCCGCCCATGCCCTGACCGACGCGCCGGGTGCCATGCCCCTGGACCGGGTTGCGGGGCGCATCGACTTCGACCATGTGGGCTTTGCCTATGGCCGCGACGAAGGGGGCCTGGACGGCATCGACCTGCATATCCGGCCGGGCGAAAAGGTCGGCATCGTCGGGGCGTCCGGCGCGGGCAAGTCCACGCTGGTGGCGCTGCTTCTGCGACTCTACGACGTGGAAAAGGGTGCCATCCGCATCGACGGGCAGGATCTGCGCCATGTCACGCAGGAAAGCCTGCGCCGCCAGATCGGCATGGTCACGCAGGAAACCGCGATGTTCAACAGGTCCGCCCGCGACAACATCCTGTATGGCCGCCCCGGCGCGCCCCAGGCCGAGGTCGAGGCGGCGGCGCGCGCGGCCGAGGCGCATGACTTCATCCTGACCCTGCAGGACCATCAGGGCCGCAAGGGTTACGACGCGCATCTGGGCGAACGGGGGGTCAAGCTGTCGGGCGGGCAGCGCCAACGGATCGCCTTGGCCCGCGCCTTCCTGAAGGATGCCCCAATCCTGGTGCTGGACGAAGCCACCAGCGCGCTTGACAGCGAGGTCGAGGCGCAGGTCCAGGACGCTCTGGTCCGCGCCATGAAGGGCAAGACCGTGCTGGCCATCGCGCACCGCCTGTCCACCATCGCCGAACTGGACCGGATCATCGTCATGGACGGGGGCCGGGTCGTGGAACAGGGCAGCCATGACCAGTTGCTGGCGCGCGGCGGGCTTTACGCGCGATACTGGAACCGGCAGTCGGGCGGCTTCCTGGGAACCGAGGAGGCGGCGGAATGAGCCTGTGGCGGGTCGAACGCCTTGGCCGGCGCGGCGACGGCGTGGCGACCGGCGACAGGGGCCGCGCGCTTGCCGCGCTGACCCTGCCGGGCGAGGAGATCGAGGGCGAGGCGGCGGGCGAGCGCATCGCCGCCCCGCGCATCGTCACGCCGTCGCCCGACCGGGTGCGGCCCGTCTGCGCCCATTACCGCGCCTGCGGGGGCTGTTCGCTGATGCACGCATCCGAGGGCTTCACGACCGCCTGGAAGCGGCAGGTGGTCGAGGCGGCGCTGGCGGCGCGCGACCTGCCCGCGCCGGTGGACGCTGTGCATGTCTCGCCGCCCCGGTCGCGGCGGCGCGCGGTGCTGTCGGGCAAGCGGACGAAGAAGGGCGCATTGGTGGGCTTTCACGCACGCGCGTCCGACGTGATCGTGGATCTGGCCGAATGCCATGTGATGCGCCCCGAGATCACCGCCGCCCTGCCCCTGCTGCGGCGCATCACCGTGGCGGGCGCCTCGCGCAGCGGCGAGCTGTCGATGACCGTGATCCACGGCCCCGCCGGGCTGGACCTGACCGTGACCGGCGGCAAGCCGATGGACCCCGCGCTGTTCCAGACGCTTGCCGGTCTGGCGGAAGAAGGCGACCTGGCGCGGCTGACCTGGCAGGACCAGACGGGGGACGCGCAGTCGATCACCCGCCGTTCCCCCGTCTTGCCCTTGGGCCGGGCGCAGGTCGTGCCCCCGCCGGGCGGCTTCCTGCAGGCAACGGCCGAGGGCGAGGCCGCACTGGTCGGCGCCGTGCGCGACTTCACCAAGGGCGCTTCGCGGATCGTCGATCTGTTCTCGGGCTGCGGGACGTTTTCCCTGCCCCTGGCGGAAACCGCGAGCGTTCATGCGGTGGAAGGCCTGGCAGCCCCGCTTGCCGCGCTTGATGCGGGATGGCGCGCGGCGCCGGGGCTGAACCGCGTCACCACCCAGAATCGCGATCTGTCGGCCCGGCCGCTTCTGGCGGACGAACTGGACCGCTTTGACGCAATCGTGATCGACCCGCCCCGCGCCGGGGCCGAGGCGCAAGCCCGTGAAATCGCGACCTCGCGCGTTCGGAAACTGGCTTTTGTGGCCTGCGATCCGGTGACTTTCTCAAGGGATGCGCGAATTCTTGCTGACGGTGGCTTCACGCTGGCGCGATTGTCCGTGGTCGATCAGTTCCGCTGGTCGCCCCATGTCGAGATCGTCGCGGAGTTCACCAGAACCTAGCCTTGTCATACGGGAATGTGGTATCCAGTGGCCACAAAAATCAGAAACGTCAGAGGCAGTGATGATCAAGGCAACGCGCCGCACCGTCACATTTTCGATGCTCGCCTTGCTGGCGGCATGTGGCAAACCCCCAAGCAAGTTCAGGGCCTATAACGGCCCCGCCGTGACCCAGGTCGTCGTGAACAAGGGCGCCCGCAAGATGTATCTCCTGCATGGCTCGACCGTGCTGAAATCCTATGACGTGGGCCTGGGCAACGTGCCCGTGGGCCACAAGCAGTTCGAAGGCGACGGCAAGACGCCCGAGGGCGTGTACTTCATCGACCGCTTCAACCCGCGCAGCCGCTATCACCTGTCGGTGGGCGTGTCCTATCCGAACGAACAGGACACCGCGCTGGCAACCGCCCTGGGCCGGCACGCGGGCGGCGACATCTTCATCCATGGCCGCGGCCCGGAAGGAAACCGCTTCGCGCCCAAGAACCGCGACTGGACCGCAGGCTGCATCGCCGTCAAGGACGAGGAGATCGAGGAAGTCTATGCGATGCTGCGGCCTGGCGTGCCGATCGTCATCAATCCCTGATCCCGCCCCGCCCCGAACGACAAGGCCCCGGTTTGACCGGGGCCTTTTGCCATGGCGGTCAGCTGCCCGTCAGCAGCGTCCACCAGACCTTGCCCGAGGGTTCCTGGTACCAGGCGAAGCCCAGGTTCGTGGCCGCCGGATCCATGATGACATCGCGGGTGTCGCGCGCGGCCATCCAGGCGGTCAGCGTCTGAATGTCGTTTTCATAGGTTTCCGAGATGTTCTCGCCGATCACGCTGCCGACGTACCCGGCCCGGCGGGCGCGATCCAGGGGCGAGGATCCGTCCGACCCCCAGTGCCAGGCGCGGTTCTGCGCCGACATGTCGCGCGAATGGGCCAGGGCCGCCGCCGACAGTTGCGGGTTCAGCGTCAGCGGCGGCACGGCGATGTTGCCGCGCAAGCTGTTGATCTGCTGCAACACCCGGACCGGAATCTGCTGGGCCTCGGCCTGGTTGATCTGGTTGGCGACGGGCATCGGCTGCCCGTCCGGCGCGACGGGCGGCAGGCTGCGCGGCTGGCAGGCGGCAAGCGCCACAAGCGCCGTCAAAGCGATCACCTTGTAATTCGGCATGTTTTCGCCATCCCTCGTTTTTTCTGGCGCAGATCTACAGAATGGCCGCAATCCGATCAAACCCACGAATCCGTGAAGGCCGCCCCTGTGGCAGGCTTGCCGCCCACAGCACTTTGAATTGCCGGAATCATCCTGCCCGCGTAAGGGTCGTCTTGCCCCATGAGGCAGAGTGGTCAAGGCCGCCTTCCAAGAACGGCCATCCAACGAAGGACATCTGATGATGAGCAAGTCATCTGGAATGAACCGCCGGGCCTTCCTGGGTTCGGCCGCAGCGCTTGGCGCCGCCGGTCTGGCGCTGCCGTCCCGCGCGCAGCAGATCGACCCCTATACCGGCCAGGTCCTGCAGGGAACCGCCGTGCCGGGCCAAGCCCCCGACATCGGCACCTATACCGTCGATCCGAATGCCGACGCGCGCCGCAACCAGTCGTCGTTCCACACCCGGCATTGGAACGATTACTATTCCGACCTGGGCAAGGGCGTGATCCTGGCCGACATCACCTCGCGCGCGATCTATTACTGGTCGGGGGACGGCAGCACGCAACTGGTCTTCCCCTGCTCGATCCCCATCAGCGAGGAGCTGACCAAGCGCGGCAAGACCGAGATCGTCCGCAAGGCGGAAAAGCCCACCTGGACGCCCACGCCCAGCATGCGCGAAAAGGATCCGAACCTGCCCCAGCAGGTCGCGGGCGGGGCGCCGGAAAATCCCTTGGGCATGTATGCGCTGTATCTGAGCTGGCCCGCCTATCTGATCCACGGCACCCATGACACCCGCAAGATCGGCCGCAAGTCGTCCAGCGGCTGTTACGGCCTTTACAACGAACACATCACCCGGCTCTACGCCGTGGCCGAGGTGGGCACGCAGGTGACGGTGTTCTGACCGGCACGCCCGCGATGCGGAAAGGGGCCGCTTGCGGCCCCTTTTTCCCTGTCAGACCCAGCCCGCGATATTGTCGCGCACGACGGCCAGCATCACCTCGACATGCGCGGGATCGTCGTTGAGGCAGGGAATATAGGTGAAACCCTTGCCCCCCGCGTGTTCGAAGCTTTCGCGGATCTCTCCGTTGATCTCCTCCAGCGTCTCGATGCAGTCGGCGGCAAAGGCGGGCGAGATGACGGCGATGTCGGTGATGCCCTGTTTCGCCAGTTCCGCCACATGTTCCACCGTATAGGGGCGCAGCCATTCCTCGGTTCCGAAGACCGACTGGAAGGTCGTGTCGATCACGCCGTCGGGCCAGCCCAGGGCCTCCTTCAGCAGGCGCGAGGTCTTCTGGCACTGGCAATGATAGGGATCGCCCTCCAGCAGGTATCGCCTGGGCATCCCGTGATAGCTGGCGACCAGCTTGGCGGGCACCTTGTCGCCAAGCGCGCGGCGCACCGACGCGGCAAGCGCCTGAATATAATCGGGCCGGTCGAAATAGGGTTCGCAGGTGCGGACCGAAGGTTGCCATTTCTGCGTCATCAGCGCCCGGAACAGCTGGTCGTTCGCCGTGGCCGAGGTCGCGCCCGCATATTGCGGGTAAAGCGGCAGGAACACGATCCGCTGGCAGCCCGCCTTGACCATCCGGTCCAGCACGTCCTCGGTCGAGGGGTTGCCATAACGCATGCAGAAATCGACCATCACCTGATCGCCCCATTCGGCGGTGGTACGGGCGCGCAGCGCCTCGGCCTGGGACCGGGTGATGGTCATGAGCGGGCTTTCGTTCCGCTCCTCGTTCCAGATCAGCTTGTAGTTCCTGCCCGAGGTGAAGGGCCGCTTGGTCAGGATGATGCCCTGCAACAGCGGCTGCCATTTCCAGGCCGGATAGTCGATGACGCGCTTGTCCGACAGGAATTCGTTCAGATAGCGGCGCATCGACCAATAGTCATAGCCGTCCGGCGTACCCAGGTTGGCGATCAGGATCCCGGTCTTCTTCGGCGGGATCGAGGGGTGGTCGGCGGGCAGTCGGGCGGGCACGGGGGCTGGCGTCATGATGTCTTCTTGGTCCTGAGTTCTTTCAGCGCGTCTTCAAGGCGTGTCATGGCCGATCCCGGCCGCAAGGGTCTGGGCTGGGTGTCCGAGGGCGCCCATCCGGTCAGGAAAACCAGATCGAAGGTGACGGCGATACGGGACGGATCGTCGCGGTCGGCGTGATGGGAGGCCATGATGGCGCCAGCATGGGCGAAGATGTCGCGGCGCGTGGGGCGGCGCAGGCGGGCGGCCATGGCGTTGCCCTCGCCCATGGCGCGCAGGTCGCGGGCCAGGTGGAGCAGGTCGCGATAGCTGGCCTTCTGGGTCAGCACATCGGCCACCGGCAGGGCCAGCCCCGCGCGGGACAGAAGCTGGCCCATGTCGCGGATCTCTCCCATCGGCAGGATGCGGGGCGAGAGGCCGCCCGTCACCTCGGCCTCGGCCTGGGCCAGGGCCGCGCGCAGTTCCTGCAGGGTCTGGCCGCCAAAGCAGGCGGCGATGAACAGGCCATCCTCGCGCAGGGCGCGGGCGCATTGCACGATCTGGCCCACCGGATCCTCGGCCCAGTGCAGCGCCATGGCGTGGATCACCAGGTCATGGGCGCCGGGCTCCAGATCCAGCACGGGGTCGTCGGGGACGATGCGAGCATCGGGAAAGGCCTCCGCCCAAGGGCCCGGAAAACCCGTCACCACGGCGGGCGCGGTAAACCTTCTGTTAACCTCGGACAGCCTATCCTGGATCTCGTCGGCGGCGATCCGGTGCAGCACGTCGGCAAAGCCTTGGCGAATCGCCCGGTCCCGCTGGCGCAGCAGCGCGGGGCGGTCGGTGAGGGCGGGGCGATCTGGTGCGGGCATCTTCATGAGGGTGGAACATAGGGTGCTTCAGGGGGCGATGAAAGGCGCGTTGCGCCTGCTTTATCCGCCGCAATGCGTGGCTTGCGGGGCGATCGTTGCGGAGGGGGGCGAGGATCCGGGCCAGCTTTGCCCGGCCTGCTTTCCCGACACGCGCTTCATCACGGGCGCGGCCTGCGCCCGCTGCGGAGTGCCGCTGCCCGATGACGGGACGGGCGCGGACGATCCGACGCTGAGCTGCGACGACTGCCTGTCGATCGCCCGGCCCTGGCAGCGCGGGGCGGCGGCGATGGTCTATGCCGGAACGGGGCGCAAGCTGGTGCTGGCGCTGAAGCATGGCGACCGGCCGGATCTGGCGCCTGCCCTGGCGGCCTGGCTGACCCGCGCGGCGGCGCCGCTGATCGGGCCCGACACGGTCGTGGCGCCGATCCCGCTGCATCTGCGGCGCCTGCTGAAGCGGCGCTACAACCAGGCGGCGCTGATATCCAGCCGGGTGGCGCGGGCGCACCGGGCGGCGCATCTGCCCGACCTGCTGCTGCGCCGCCGCCATACGCCGGGCCAGGACCATCGCGGCGCGGGCGAGCGTTTCGCCAATGTCGCGGGCGCCCTTGCGGTGAACCCGCGCCGCGTGGCGCAGGTCGCGGGGCGGCCGGTGCTGCTGGTCGATGACGTGATGGCATCGGGCGCGACGATGGCGGCGGCGGCTGAAGCGCTGCTGGCGGCGAGATCGGGGCCAGTTTCGGTCGCGGTTCTGGCAAGGGCGGTCAAGGATGACTAGGTAAGGGTCCACAGGAAAGGAACACCGCCATGACCCAGCCTTCGATCACCATCTACACCACCCGGACCTGCCCCTTCTGCATCCGCGCCAAGGGCCTTCTGCGCGAGAAGAACGCCCGATACGACGAAATCGACGTGGGCGCCGATCCGTCGGTGCGCGCGCAGATGACGCAGCGCGCCAACGGACGGCGCACGGTGCCGCAGATCTTCATCGGCGACCGGCATGTGGGCGGCTGCGACGACCTGTTCGACCTGGAGCGCCAGGGTAAGCTGGACGCGCTGCTGGCGGGCAGTGCCTGAACGCAGATAACGCAGGGTCCGGCAAAGGTCGGACTTGACCAAGGGGCATGGGGCGCGGCACGGTTCCGGCTTCGCCTTGCCCCGCCCTCTCTCCTGAAGTCCTTGGATCCATGACCTTATCCGCGACCACCGACCACCCGCAGGCCAATGACCGGCTTGCCGCAAGCCTCTTTGCCGAGGTCTTGATCGCGGAGCAATTGTCGCGCAACCTGATCGGCAAGGCCCTGCCGAGGGGAATGCAGATCTCGCATTTCTCGGTCCTGAACCTGCTGGCCCATGTGAACGAGGAACGCACCCCCGCGCAACTGGCGCAGGCCTTCCACGTCACGCGCGGGGCGATGACCAACACGCTGTCGCGCCTGGAATGGGCGGGCCATGTCCATATCCGGCCCGACTGGGACGATGCGCGGCGCAAGTTCGTGTCGATCAGCCCGGCCGGGCGGTCCGCGCGGGATGCCGCCATCGCCGCCTTCATGCCCCTGATCGCCGATGTCGTGCGAGACATCGGCGCCGACAAGGTCCGCACCGCCCTGCCCGTGCTGCGCGAACTGCGCATCCGGCTGGAGGGGGATGAGAATTGACTGTTCCCAGACCGGGCGGGACCAGCATGCGTTTCCCTGGCCCGCGTGAGCGGGATCCATCATAGACGGTGCCATCCTGCGACCCCGGTAGGCCAGTGCCCACATGGGGGGTGAGGAGCGCCCGGAAAAAGGTCCGGTGGACCTTTTTCAGCGACGAACGGGCGAAGCCCCGGCAAGGCGGACGCTGGCCGGGCCTTCGGACCCGGCGGCTTAAGTGGCACCGCATCACGTGACGAAGGCGATGGCCTTCGCCAAGCTTGTGACAGCGTTTCAGTAATCCGGTCCCTCCTACCCCTCGCGCCGCGCGGTCAGGATGTAGTTTACGGACAAATCCCGGTCCGACAGCGACCAGCCGAAGCTGAGGGGGTTGAAGACCATGCCCCTTCGGTCCGCGACAGCCAGCCCGGCATCCGTGGCCATCCCGGCCAGTTCCTCGGGCGTGAGGAAGCGCGCCCAGTCATGGGTGCCGCGCGGCAGCCAGCGCATGATCCATTCCGCCCCGATGATCGCCGCGCCAAAGCTGCGCGCCGTGCGGTTCAGCGTGGACAGGATCACCAGCCCGCCGGGTCGCACCAGGTCGCGGCAGGTGGCGATGAAGGCGGCAGGATCGGCCACATGCTCGACGATCTCCAGCGCCAGCACCACGTCGAAGCTTTCGCCCGCAGCCGCCAAGGTCTCGGCCGTGGTGGTGCGATAGTCGATGGCAAGCCCCTGCTGCCCGGCATGGACCCGCGCCACGGCGATGTTGCCTTCCGCCGCGTCCGCGCCCACGACATCCGCGCCCAGCCGCGCCATCGGTTCGGCCACCAGCCCGCCGCCGCAGCCGATGTCCAGCACGCGCAAGCCCCCGAACGGGCGCAGGTCGCGCCGGTCGCGCCCGAACTCGCCCGCGATCTGGGTGGCGATATAGTCCAGGCGCACCGGATTCATCAGGTGCAGGGGCCGGAACTTGCCACGGGGATCCCACCATTCGGCTGCCATCGCCTCGAACTTGGCGATCTCGGCGGGGTCGATGCTGGTGACGGGGGTGGTCATGGTCTGTCCTTCTGGCGGGCGCGTCAATCTGCGCTTATAGTAAGGCGATGGACCGATTGGCAGGACAAAACGCCGCAACCCACGGCCGCCTTCACCCGGGCGCCGAAGCCTTTGCCCGCCACATGCTGGACGTGGGCGACGGGCACCAGATCTATGTCGAGGAAAGCGGCAACCCCGAAGGCCGGCCCGTGATGGTCCTGCATGGCGGCCCCGGCGGCGGCTGCAGCCCCTTCATGCGGCGCTTCTTCGACCCGGCGGATTACCGCGCGATCCTGTTCGACCAGCGGGGCTGCGGACGCTCGCGCCCCCAGGCCTCGGTCCATGCCAACACGACGCAGCACCTGATCGCGGATATCGAGGTGATCCGGCAGACACTGGGCCTCGAATCGATGCTGCTGTTCGGCGGAAGCTGGGGGGCGACGCTGGCGCTGGCCTATGCGCAGGCCCATCCCGACCGCGTGACGGGGCTGGTGCTGCGCGGCGTCTTCCTGGGGACGCAGGCAGAGCTTGACTGGTTCTATGGCGGCGGGGCGGGCCGGTTCTTTCCCGACCTTTGGGCGCAATTCTGCGAGCCGATCCCCCAGGCCGAACGCGGCGACCTGATCGCCGCCTATCACAAGCGGCTGTTTTCCGAGGATTTCACCCGGCAGGGCCGTTTCGCGCAACCTTGGCTGATGTGGGAGAACGCGCTTGCCGGGCTGCAATCCTCGGCCGTCAGCCACGCGCCGCCCGATTACGCTCGCGCCTTCGCCCGGCTTGAGAACCACTATTTCATGCACCGCTGTTTCCTGGAGGAGGGCCAGCTTCTGCGCGACCGTCCCCGGATCGAGCACCTGCCCGCCGTGATCGTCCAGGGCCGATACGACATGGTCTGCCCACCCCTGTCCGCCTGGCGGCTGGCGCAGGGTTGGGAAGGCTGCGACCTGCGCCTGGTCCCGGCCTCGGGCCATGCGCTCTCCGAGCCGCGGATCTCGGCGGAACTGGTCAAGGTGATGGATGCGATCAGGGACGAGGACCGGGCAAAAGCACTTTAAACTTGATTATCACGTTTATTGTGCTATCTAGCGCCTCAACAGCGGCGCAGGCTTCCACCCCCTGCCCACCGGCGCTTTCCGCATGGCCCGCTTGACGGGCCTTTTTTACATCCGAAGGGATCTCATGTCGAACGATCTGATCGCCAAGACCGCCATCGACCGGCGTCTGGCCGAGATCATCGCCCCGGTCATCGAGGATCTGGGGTTCGAACTGGTGCGCGTGCGCCTGCAGGGCGGCAAGACCGCGACCCTGCAGATCATGGCCGACCGGCCCGAAGGCGGCATCAACGTGGACGATTGCGGCGACATCTCGGTGGCGGTCAGCGCCACGCTGGATGTCGAGGATCCGCTGGAGGACGCCTATCACCTGGAAGTCTCCAGCCCCGGCATCGACCGCCCCCTGACCCGGATGAAGGATTTCGAGACCTTCGAGGGCTATGAGGCGCGGCTGGAAACGAACCAGCCCATCGACGGGCGCAAGCGCTTCAAGGGCGTGCTGGCGGGGGTCGAGGGGGACGAGGTTCTGCTGAACATCGAGGAAGCGGGCGAGACGCAGACCATCGGGCTGCAGTTCGACTGGCTGTCGGACGCCAAGCTGGTCCTGACGGACGAGCTGATCCGCGAGATGCTGCGCCAGAAGAAGGAAGCGGGCGTCCAGATCGAGAACCTGGACGAAGCCGCCTTTGACGAGATCGAAACCGAAGACACCGACGGCGAGAACGCCGCTGACAAGGAGTGAGTGATGGCAATCACCTCTGCCAACCAGCTTGAACTGCTGCAAACCGCCGAAGCCGTCGCGCGCGAGAAGATGATCGAGCCCGAGCTGGTCATCGAGGCGATGGAGGACAGCCTCGCCCGTGCCGCCAAGTCGCGGTACGGGGCCGAGATGGACATCCGCGTCAAGATCGACCGCAAGACCGGCAACGCGACATTCACCCGCGTCCGCACCGTGGTCGAGGATGACGCGGTCGAGAATTACCAGGCGCAACTGACGGTCGAGCAGGCCCGCCCCTATCTGGACGATCCCAAGGTCGGCGACGTGATCGTGGACCAGGTGCCGCCGGTGGAACTGGGCCGGATCGCCGCGCAATCGGCCAAGCAGGTGATCCTGCAGCGTGTCCGCGAGGCCGAGCGTGACCGCCAGTACGAGGAATTCAAGGACCGCGCCGGTTCCATCATCAACGGCGTCGTCAAGCGCGAGGAATACGGCAACATCATTGTCGATGTGGGCCGGGGCGAGGCGATCCTGCGCCGCAACGAGAAGATCGGCCGCGAAAGCTATCGCCCGAACGACCGCATCCGCGCCTATGTCAAGGACGTGCGCCGCGAATCGCGGGGGCCGCAGATCTTCCTGTCGCGCACCGATCCGCAGTTCATGGCCGAGCTGTTCAAGATGGAGGTGCCGGAAATCTATGACGGCATCATCGAGATCAAGGCCGTGGCCCGCGATCCGGGCAGCCGCGCGAAGATCGCCGTGATCTCCTACGATAACTCGATCGACCCGGTGGGCGCCTGCGTCGGTATGCGCGGCAGCCGCGTGCAGGCCGTCGTGGGCGAATTGCAGGGCGAAAAGATCGACATCATCCCCTGGAACGAGGATCAGGCGACCTTCCTGGTCAACGCGCTCCAGCCCGCCGAGGTCAGCAAGGTCGTCTTCGACGAGGAAGCCAACAAGATCGAGGTCGTGGTCCCCGACGAGCAGCTTTCGCTGGCCATCGGGCGGCGCGGCCAGAACGTGCGCCTGGCAAGCCAGCTGACCGGCATGGATATCGACATCCTGACCGAGGAAGAGGAATCCAAGCGCCGCCAGGCCGAGTTCAACGCCCGCACCGCGCTGTTCATGGAAGCCCTGGATCTGGACGAGTTCTTCGCCCAGCTTCTGGTCGCCGAAGGCTTCACCGACCTGGAAGAGGTGGCCTATGTCGATCTGGACGAGCTTCTGTCCATCGAAGGCGTGGACGAGGGCACGGCCGAGGAATTGCAGGCCCGCGCCCGCGACGTGCTGGAAGCGCGCACCAAGGCCGCGCTTGAAAACGCCCGCGCGCTTGGGGCCGAGGACAGCCTTATTGAATTCGAGGGGCTGACCCCCCAGATGGTGGAGGCACTGGCCAAGGACGGCGTGAAGACGCTGGAAGATTTCGCCACCTGCGCCGACTGGGAACTGGCCGGCGGCTGGACCACGGTGAACGGCCAGCGCGTCAAGGACGAGGGGCTTCTTGAGCCCTTCGACGTGTCCCTGGAAGAAGCGCAGAACCTGGTGATGACAGCCCGCGTGCAACTGGGTTGGGTCGATCCGGCAGAACTGGAAAACGATGCCGAGGAAACCGAAGCCCCTGACGACGAGGAGGCCGGGGCGTGATGCCCCGGACTTGCCCGCTTGAGTCGCGGTGGTCTCATCAAGGAGCGTGACGAGCCTGAACGGCGCTGCATCGTCACCGGAGAGGTTCAGCCCAAGCGCGGGCTGATCCGTTTCGTCGCCGGGCCGGACGGCACGGTCTTCCCAGACCTGGCGGAAAAGCTGCCGGGTCGTGGCATCTGGATTGCCGCCGACCGCGCGGCCATCGACAAGGCGGCGGCGAAGGGGCTGTTTTCCCGCGCCGCCAAGGCCCCGGTCAAGGCGCCGGAAGGCTTGGCCGATCTGGTCGAGGCGGGGCTGGCGCGGCGGGTGATCGAGCTTGTGTCGCTGGCCCGCAAGTCGGGCATCGCGGTCGCGGGGTTCGAGAAGGTGAAGGGCTGGCTGGCCGAGGGGCGCGCAAAGGTGCTGCTGCAGGCCAGCGACGGATCGGAACGCGGCAAGGGCAAGCTGTGGACGCCAACCGGCGGCCGCTGGTTCGGCTGCCTGACCGCATCAGAATTGGGTTTGTCCTTCGGGCGCGATCATGTCATACACGGCGCGCTTGCGGCGGGTGGCCTGACGGACAAGGTGATCTTGGAAGCCGGCAGACTGACGGGTCTGCGCGGGCATGACGGCGGCAATACGGCGGCCGGGAAGGAATGAAGACGCAGATGAGCGACAAAGACGGAAAATCCACCTTGGGACTGGGCGGCAGCGGCCGTTCGGGACAGGTCAAGCAAAGCTTCAGCCACGGTCGCACCAAGAGCGTCGTCGTGGAAACCAAGCGCAAGCGCGTCGTGGTGCCGAAACCCGGCGCCGCGCCTGCCGTGGCCGACAAGGCCAAGACCCCGCTGACCGCCAAGGTCGCCAGCGATCCTTCGAAGCGCCCCGCCGGCATCTCGGACGCCGAGATGGAGCGCCGGCTGAAGGCCCTTGCCGCCGCCAAGGCGCGCGAGGTCGAGGAAGCGGCCCAGCGTGCCGCCGAGGAAAAGGCGCGCGAGGAAGAACGTGAACGCCGCCGCGCCGAGATCGAGGCCAAGGAGCGCGAGGACCGCGAGCGCGAGGAAGCCCTGCGCCTGAAGGCCGAGGAAGACGAGCGCCGCGCCCGCGAGGCCGAGGAACGCGCCCGTCGCAAGGAAGAACCGAAACCCGCCGAACGCCCCGCGCGTGCGGCCGAAGGGCGTGCCGCAGCAGGCGCCCGTCCCGCCGGCACCCGTCCGGCAGGCGGCGCGCGCCCGGCCGCACCCGACCGGGCCGCGATCGAGGCTGCGGCGTCCCGCGCCGAGAAGCCCGGCACTGCCACGGGCCCGCGTCGTCCCGACCGCGACCGCCGCGACAGCGGTGGCGACAGCGACGCCAAGGCCAAGGCCAAGGCCGAGGACAGCCGCCGCACCGGCCGCCTGTCCCTGAACCAGGCGCTTGACGGCGAAGGCGGGCGCCAGCGGTCGCTGGCCGCCATGAAGCGCAAGCAGGACCGCGCCCGCCAGAAGGCCATGGGCAGCGTGCGCGCCGAAAAGCAGGTGCGCGATGTGCAGCTGCCCGAAACCATCGTGGTGTCGGAACTGGCCAACCGCATGGCGGAACGCGCCGCCGACGTGGTGAAGACGCTGATGAAGATGGGCATGATGGTGTCCATGAACCAGGCGATCGACGCGGACACCGCGGAACTGGTGATCGAGGAATTCGGCCACAAGGCGGTTCGGGTTTCGGACGCCGACGTGGAGCAGGTCATCGACACGGTCGAGGACCGCCCCGAGGATCTGCAGCCGCGCCCGCCGATCATCACGATCATGGGCCATGTGGACCACGGCAAGACCTCGCTTCTGGACGCGATCCGTCACGCCAATGTCGTCTCGGGCGAAGCCGGGGGCATCACCCAGCATATCGGCGCCTATCAGGTGAAGACCGAATCGGGTGCCGTGCTGACCTTCCTGGACACGCCGGGCCACGCCGCCTTCACCTCGATGCGGGCGCGGGGCGCGCAGGTCACGGATATCGTCGTGCTGGTGGTTGCCGCCGATGACGCGGTGATGCCGCAGACGGTCGAGGCGATCAACCACGCCAAGGCCGCAGGCGTGCCGATGATCGTGGCGATCAACAAGATCGACAAGCCCACCGCCGATCCGCAGAGGGTCCGCACCGCGCTGCTGCAGCACGAGGTCGTGGTCGAGGCGATGTCGGGCGACGTACAGGATGTCGAGGTTTCGGCCAAGACCGGCCAGGGCCTGGACAATCTGCTGGAAGCCATCGCCCTGCAGGCCGAGATCCTGGAACTGCAGGCCAATCCGGGCCGTGCCGCCCAGGGCGCGGTGATCGAGGCGCAGCTTGACGTGGGCCGCGGCCCCGTCGCCACCGTTCTGGTGCAGAACGGCACGCTGAAGCGCGGCGACATCTTCGTCGTGGGCGAACAGTGGGGCAAGGTGCGTGCGCTGATCAACGACAAGGGGGAGCGCGTGGACGAGGCCGGACCTTCGGTCCCGGTCGAGGTTCTGGGCCTGAACGGCACCCCCGAGGCGGGCGACGTCCTGAACGTTGTCGAGACCGAGGCGCAGGCCCGCGAGATCGCGGATTACCGCAGCCAGGCCGCCAAGGACCGGCGCGCCGCAGCCGGTGCCGCGACCACGCTGGAACAGCTGATGGCCAAGGCCAAGGCGGACGAGAACGTGGCCGAACTGCCGGTGGTCGTGAAGGCCGACGTGCAGGGCTCGGCCGAGGCGATCGTGCAGGCGCTGGAAAAGATCGGCAACGAGGAAGTGCGCGTCCGCGTGCTGCATTACGGCGTCGGCGCGATCACCGAATCCGACATCGGCCTGGCCGAGGCCAGCAAGGCCCCTGTGATCGGCTTCAACGTCCGCGCCAATGCCCCGGCCCGCAATGCCGCCAACCAGAAGGGGGTCGAGATCCGCTATTACTCGATCATCTATGACCTGGTGGACGACATCAAGGCGGCGGCCTCGGGCCTGCTGTCGGCCGAAGTGCGCGAGAACTTCATCGGCTATGCCGAGATCCGCGAGGTCTTCAAGGTCACGGGCGTCGGCAAGGTCGCGGGCTGCCTGGTCACCGAAGGCGTGGCACGGCGTTCGGCGGGCGTGCGCCTGCTGCGCGACAACGTGGTGATCCACGAAGGCACGCTGAAGACGCTCAAGCGCTTCAAGGACGAGGTCAAGGAAGTCCAGTCCGGCCAGGAATGCGGCATGGCCTTCGAGAACTACGACGATATCCGCCAAGGCGATGTCATCGAGATCTTCGAGCGCGAGGAGGTCGAGCGCACGTTGTAAAGCGGCGCTTCGACCACCCGGAACAGGAAAGGGGCGGCCTGATGGGCCGCCCCTTCTGCGTTCGTCGTGGTGCCTTTGACCAGGTCAGCGCGTGACCGGCTTCCCTTCAAAGGTGCGTGTGCCGATGCGGACCACCATCTTCCCGTTCGGCGCCAGTCCTTCGAAAAGCCCCTGGACGAGAATATGGCTGCCGATCGAGATCGTGCGAATCATGTCGAGCCCTCTTGTATCCTCTGGAACCATTCTGCCACAAAAGAGTTACGAGGGGTTTAACGACGCTGCGATCTACGCCATTTGGCGGGCAGTTTTGGAAAATGAGCCCTGATCTGCGACTTCAAAGCCACATTTGCAGCATCGGGATCAGCGGCACATCCGCCGGCGGCATGGGGTAATTGCGCAAATCCCCTGCGCGAACCCAGGCCAGTTGCTGCCCTTCCCGCGGGTGGGCGATTCCCTTCCAGCGGCGGCAGGCATAGACCGGCATCAGCAGGTGGAAATCGGGATAGCTGTGGCTGGCAAAGGTCAGCGGTGCCAGGCACGAGGTCCAGGTGTCGATGCCCAGTTCCTCGTGCAACTCGCGGATCAGGGCCGCTTCGGGCGTCTCGCCCGGCTCCACCTTGCCGCCGGGGAACTCCCACAGGCCCGCCATCGACTTGCCCTCCGGGCGCTGCGCCAGCAGCACGCGCCCGTCGGCGTCGATCAGCGCCACGGCGGCGACAAGAACCGTTTTCACGGGCGCGTCTCCGACACGACCTTCACGACCGATAGTCGGCGTTGATGTCGATATAGCCGTGGGTCAGATCGCAGGTCCACACGGTCCGCGCACCCTGCCCCAGCCCCAGATCCACGGCGATCACCAGGTTCTGGTTCTTCATGTAGGCGCTGACCCTGGCCTCGTCGTAAGACGGCGAGCGCCAGCCGTTCTCGGCCAAGACCATGTCGCCGAAGCGGATGGTCAGCCGGTCGCGGTCAGCCTGCGCACCCGACTTGCCGACGGCGGCGACGATGCGGCCCCAGTTCGCGTCCTCGCCCGCGATGGCGGTCTTGACCAGGGGGGAATTGGCGATGGCCATGGCGACCTTGTGGGCATCCGTGTCGGAGGCCGCGCCCGTCACCTGGACCTCGACGAATTTCGTCGCGCCCTCGCCGTCGCGGACCACAAGCTGCGCCAGGTCGCGCATGACGCCGTGCAGGGCCGCCACGAAGGCGGCACCCGCGCCGCTGTCCAGCGACGTGATCGGCGCCGCAGGGCTGCGCCCCGTCGCCGCCAGGATCAGCGCGTCCGAGGTCGAAGTGTCGCTGTCCACGGTGATCGCGTTGAAGGTCGTGTCCAGCCCTGACGACAGCGCCTGCTGCAACAGTGGCGCGGGGATGGTGGCGTCGGTGAAGACATAGACCAGCATCGTCGCCATGTCGGGCGCGATCATGCCCGACCCCTTGGCGATGCCCGCGATGCGGATCGGACCGCCCTCGCCGTCGATCACCGCCGAGGCGCCCTTGGGGAAGGTGTCGGTCGTCATGATCGCGCGCGCCGCGTCGGCAATGCTTCCCGCGTCCAGCGAGGCCGCCAGATCATCGACAATCGCGACAATCCGGTCATGCGGCAGCGGCTCTCCGATCACGCCGGTCGAGGATGAGAACACCCGCCCCGCCGGAACGCCCGTCGCGGCGGCCACCGCCCCCGTCACCGCATCGACCGATTCCTGCCCCCGTGCGCCGGTGAAGGCATTGGCATTGCCGGAATTGACGATGATCGCCGCCCCTTCAGGCGCCTCGCCCCCCTGCGCCAGCTTGGCCTGGTTGTCCAGGATGCAGGCCGCGCGGGTTGACGACCGGGTGAAGGCCCCCGCCAGCGTCGATCCCGGCGCGATGCGGATCAGCGTCACATCGGTGCGGCCCTGGTATTTCACACCTGCGGCACCGCTGGCGAATTCGACGCCCGCAATGACCGGCAGGTCGGGAAAGCCGGCCGGCGCCAGGGGGGAAACGGGAAGCCCGGCCTTGCCCATCATTCGGTCTCCAGCAACTCGGTCTTGTTCAGAAGGGCGGGGTCGATGCCCTCGACCTTCTCGACCTTCGCGGCAGCGGTCAGGCGCCCGATTTCCGCCTGGACCCTTTCACGCAGCACCATCTGGGCGATCTGGTCGCGCACGTCCTCAAGCTTCGGGGCCTCGCGCATCCGGGTGTCGTTCAGCTTGATGACATGCCAGCCGAACTCGGTCTGCACGGGATCCGAGATCTGGCCCTTTTCCATGGCCGCCACCGCATCGGCAAAGGGCTTGACCATCTGGTCGGCGCTGAACCAGCCCAGATCCCCCTTGTTCGGCCCGCTGGGCCCGGTCGAGTTCTGTTCCGCCAGCGTTCCGAAATCCGCGCCGCCGTCCAGTTTGGCCTTGATCTCCTTGGCCTTTTCCTCGGTATCGACCAGGATATGGGCGGCGGAATATTCGGTCGTGGGCTTGGCATCCGCGAACAGCTTGTCATAGGCCGCCTGGATTTCCTGATCCGTCGGCTCGGCCTTCGTCACCTCGGCGATGGCGGCAGAGGCCAGGGTGTTGCGGCGCTGGATTTCCAGTTGCGCGCGCACGCCCGCGTTTTCCTTGCCCGCGCCCGCCACGGCGGTCTGCTGGACCAGCTGGTCCAGCATCATCTCGTACAGCGCGGGATCGGGCAGTTCCGCCATCTGCGGATCCTGGGATGCGGCCTGCTTCATCACGATCATCTCGCCCAGGGTGATGGGCGTGCCGTTGACGGTGGCCACGACCGTGTCGGCGCCCTTGTCCTGTGCCTGCTCCTGGGCCTGGGCCGCGAATGGCAGGGCCGTGGCCAGAAGGGCGGCCAGAATCGACATCTTCAGCATGGAAATCCCTTCGCTTGTTCCGCCCGCGCATCCGGGCCAGCGTTGACAGTGGGGCAGGCGAGGCATAGATCCCGGACCAACTCCGTGGAAGGCGCCGCCGCCGCTTTCGTTCAGGCTCCTGATACGGCAATGCGGCAGGTCGCGGCAAGTAGGCCCGGCTGGCATCGCCTTTCCCAACAACGTGATTGCGAAGGTTTGCATGCTCGGCATCGGTAATCTGGCGAAGAAGGTCTTTGGAAGCCCCAACGACCGCAAGGTCAAGGGAACGCGCGGGCTGGTGGCCCGCATCAATGCGCTGGAGGACCAGTTCCGCCCGCTGACCGATCAGGGCCTGATCGACAAGACCCGCGAGTTCCAGTCGCGCGTGGCGCAAGGCGAAAGTCTGGACGACATCCTGCCCGAGGCCTTCGCCAACTGCCGCGAGGGCGCGCGCCGCGCGCTGGGCCTGCGGGCCTTCGACACGCAGCTGATGGGCGGGATCTTCCTCCACCAAGGTAACATTGCCGAGATGAAGACGGGCGAGGGCAAGACCCTTGTCGCGACCTTCCCCGCCTATCTGAACGCCCTGACCGGCAAGGGCGTCCATATCGTCACCGTCAACGACTATCTGGCGAAACGCGACGCCGACTGGATGGGCAAGGTCTTCCGCCAACTGGGCATGACCACTGGCGTCGTCTATCCCTTCCAGGCGGAACCCGAAAAGCGTCAGGCCTATGCCGCCGACGTGACCTATGCCACCAACAACGAGCTTGGCTTCGACTATCTGCGCGACAACATGAAGGGCAGCGTCGAGGAGATGGTCCAGCGCGGCCACAACTTCGCCATCGTGGACGAGGTGGACAGCATCCTGATCGACGAGGCGCGCACGCCGCTGATCATTTCCGGCCCCAGCCAGGACCGCAGCGAGCTTTACGTCACGCTGAACCAGTACATCCCGCTGCTGACGGAAGAACACTACAAGCTGGACGAAAAGGCCCGCAACGCCACCTTTACCGAGGAAGGCAACGAATTCCTGGAACAGCGCCTGCAGGCCGACGGCATCCTGCCCGAGGGCCAGACGCTTTACGACCCGGAATCGACCACCATCGTCCATCACGCCAACCAGGCGCTGCGCGCGTACAAGCTGTTCAACAAGGACCAGCACTACATGGTCCGCGACGGCGAGGTGATGCTGATCGACGAATTCACCGGCCGGATGATGAAGGGCCGCCGCCTGTCCGACGGTCTGCACCAGGCGATCGAGGCCAAGGAAGGCGTGACCATCCAGCCGGAAAACGTGACGCTGGCCTCTGTGACCTTCCAGAACTACTTCCGGCTTTACAACAAGCTGGCTGGCATGACCGGCACCGCCGCGACCGAGGCCGAGGAATTCGCCGAAATCTACAAGCTGGGCGTGGTCGAGGTTCCGACCAACCGGGGCATCGCGCGCGTGGACGAACACGACCGCGTCTATCGCACCGCGAACGAGAAATACGCCGCCGTGATCGAGGCGATCAAGGAAGCCCATGCCAAGGGCCAGCCCACCCTTGTCGGCACCACCAGCATCGAGAAATCCGAGATGCTGTCGGAAATGCTGAAAAAGCAGGGCATCCCCCACAACGTCCTGAACGCCCGCCAGCACGAGGCCGAGGCGCAGATCGTGGCCGATGCGGGCAAGCCCGGCGCCGTCACCATCGCCACCAACATGGCCGGTCGCGGAACCGACATCCAGTTGGGCGGCAATGTCGAGATGAAGGTGTTGGAGGCACTGAAAGCCGATCCCGAGGCGAATCCCGACGAGGTCCGCGCCCGGATCGAGGCCGAACACGCCGCCGACAAGGAAAAGGTGCTGGCCTCGGGCGGGCTGTTCGTCCTTGGCACGGAACGCCACGAATCCCGCCGGATCGACAACCAGCTGCGCGGCCGTTCGGGCCGCCAGGGCGATCCGGGCCGGTCGCTGTTCTTCCTGTCGCTGGACGACGACCTGATGCGGATCTTCGGGTCCGAACGGCTGGACAAGGTGCTGTCCACGCTGGGCATGAAGGAAGGCGAGGCGATCGTCCACCCCTGGGTCAACAAGTCGCTGGAACGCGCCCAGGCCAAGGTCGAGGGCCGCAACTTCGACATCCGCAAGCAGTTGCTGAAATTCGACGACGTGATGAACGATCAGCGCAAGGCGATCTTCAGCCAGCGCCGCGAGATCATGGACAGCACCGAGGTGGGCGAGATCACCGCCGACATGCGCCATCAGGTGATCGACGACCTGATCGACGAATACATGCCGCCGAAATCCTATCCCGAACAATGGGATCTGGAGGGGCTGAAGACCGCCATCCGCGAACGCCTGAACATGAACCTGCCCGTGGCCGACTGGGCGGCCGAGGAAGGCGTGGACCAGGACACCCTGCGCGAACGGATCGAACAGGCGACCGACACCTATCAGGCCGACAAGGCCGCCGCTTTCGGCGCAGAGAACATGCGCCAGATCGAAAAGCAGGTTCTGCTGCAGATGATCGACCAGAAATGGCGCGACCACCTGCTGACGCTGGAACACCTGCGCTCGGTCGTGGGCTTCCGCGGCTATGCGCAGCGCGACCCGTTGTCGGAATACAAGACCGAGGCTTTCCAGCTGTTCGAAACCATGCTGGACGGGCTGCGCTTCGACGTGACGCAGCGCCTTGCGCAGATCCGCCCCCTGACCGAGGCCGAGCGCGAGGACATGCTGCGCCAGATGGCCGAACAGCAAAGGGCCGCGCAGGAACACCTGACGATGGAGCATGGGGCCGAGCACCATTCGGACGATGACGCGGACAAGCCCGAACCGCTGGTCCAAGGTTTTGACGAAAACGACATGAACACCTGGGGCAACCCGTCGCGCAACGACCCCTGCCCCTGCGGATCGGGCAAGAAGTTCAAGCACTGCCACGGCGCAATCTGACGCGCCGTATCCTGGGTGGGCCGTAGGGTGGGGTTCTACCCCACCAACTCTCAATCCAACCGCGCAGGAAGCCCCCACCCGCGCAGCAACTCCTCCGCCGCCATCGGCTTTTTCCCCGACCGCTGCGCTTCCAGAACCTCGACCGCGCCCTCCCCGCAGGCGACGGTGAAGCCCTCCAGCACCTCGCCCGGCGCCCCCTGCCCCGCGACGACGCGGCTGCGCAACAGTTTCACCCGCTCACCCGCCACGTCGCACCAGGCACCGGGAAAGGGCGACAGCCCCCGGATCAGCCGGTCCACCTCGATCGCCGGACGCGACCAGTCCACCCGCGCCTCGGCCTTGTCGATCTTGGCCGCATAGGTCACGCCTTCCCCGGCCTGCGGCACGGCGGGCAAGGGCAACCGCGCCAGCACATCGACGATCAGATCCGCTCCCAACCCTGACAGCCGGTCATGCAGGTCGGCGGTCGTCTCTTCAGCACCGATGGCAGTCCGCACCTCGGCCAGCACCGGCCCGGTATCCAGGCCCGCCTCCATCTGCATGATGGCGACGCCGGTCTCCGCGTCCCCCGCCATCACCGCCCGATGGATCGGCGCCGCCCCCCGCCAGCGCGGCAGAAGCGAGGCATGGATGTTCAGGCAGCCCAGACGCGGCGCGTCCAGCACCGGCTGCGGCAGGATCAGCCCATAGGCCACGACCACCGCCACATCGGCCTCCAACGCCGCAAACGCCGCCTGCTCCTCCTCGCCCCGCAGCCGCAGGGGCGTGCGAACCTCGATCCCCAACTCCTCCGCCGCCGCATGAACCGCCGATGGACGCGGCTTCTGCCCCCGCCCCGCCGCGCGCGGCGGCTGCGAGTAAACGGCCACGACCTCATGCCGCGCGGCAATCGCCCGCAAGGCAGGCACCGAAAATTCGGGCGTCCCCATGAAGATCACGCGCATCCTGCCTCCATCTTCTGTGCTCAAATATCCCACGGGGGTCCGGGGGTGTGAAACCCCCGGCCTTCTCACCGCCGCGCCAGCTTCGCCGATTTCGCGACCAGCATCTTGCGCCGCAAGGGCGACAGGTGATCGACATACATCCGCCCGTCCAGATGGTCGATCTGATGCTGCACGCTGGTCGCCCAGAGGCCCACGAAATCGCGCTCCTCGACCTCGCCCGCCTCGTTCAGGAACCGCACCGTCACCGCGCGCGGACGGCTGACCGGGGCGAAGACGCCGGGCAGGTTCGGGCTCGCCTCGTCATGGCTGCGGAACTGGACGCTGGCGTGCAGAACCTGCGGGTTGGCCATCCTGACCGCCTGCCCGCGCTTGTCGGACGCGTCCACCACCGCGAGCCGCAGCATGATCCCGATTTGAGGTGCTGCCAGCCCCACGCCCGGCATGGCCTCCATCGTGTCGATCATGTCGTCCCAGATCATCCGCACGGTCTCGGTCACGGCCTCGACCGGCTCGGCCGGGATGTGCAGGCGGCGGTCGGAATAGGGCAGGAAGGGCCGGACGGTCACGCGCGGCCCTTTTCCCGCTTCAGCTTGACCATGCGGCGGGTGATCATCTGCCGCTTGATCGCGGACAGGTGGTCGATGAACAGGATGCCGTTCAGGTGATCCAGTTCATGCTGCGCGCAGGTCGCCCAGAGCCCGTCGAACTCCTGCTCGTGCGTCTTGCCGTCCAGGCCCAGCCAGCGCAGCCGCACCTGTTTCGGACGCGTCACATCGGCATATTGGTCCGGGATCGACAGGCAGCCTTCCTCGTAGGTGTTCAACTCCTCGGATTCCCAGGTCACCTCGGGGTTGACCAGCACCAGCGGGCACCGCTCGGCCTCGGGGTCGCGGGTCGCGTCCATCACGAAGACGCGGGACAGGACGCCCACCTGCGGCGCAGCCAGGCCCACGCCCGGCGCGTCATACATGGTGGCCAGCATGTCATCCGCCAGCGCCTCGATTTCCGGCGTGATGCGGGCCACGGGTTCGCAGACCTTCTTCAGGCGCGGGTCGGGATGGATCAGGATGGGGCGCAGGCTGCTCATATCCGCGATGTAGGGCAAGGCTTCACCATAAGCAACAACCGGCATATGCATGGGAAAACAGCAGCAGGCAGGACCATGACCAGACCCGATTTCGATCAGATCATCGACCGCGTGGGCACGCGCTGTTCCAAATGGGACGACATGCAGGCGGCCTATGGCGTGGCGCCCGATCAAGGCGGGCTGGCGATGTGGGTCGCCGACATGGACTTCCGCCCCCCTGCCGCCGTGCAGCGCGCGGTCGAAGCCGTGGCCGCCCATGGCGTCTATGGCTATCCCGGCGCGAACAGGCCCTATCTCGACGCGATCCGCTGGTGGATGGACAACCGCCACGGCTGGCAGATCGACGCCGGCTGGATCCTGACCTGCGCGGGGCTGGTCAACGGCGTGGCGATGGCCTTGGACGCCTATACGCAGCCCGGCGACGGCGTGATCGTGATGTCGCCGGTCTACCACGCCTTTGGCCGGGTGATCCGCGCCTCGGGACGCGAGCTGGTGGAACTGCCGCTGGCGCAGGAGGGCGGGCTTTACCGCATGGACTGGCCCGCCTGGGAAAGCCGCGTGACTGGGCGAGAGAAACTGCTGATCCTCTGTTCGCCGCACAATCCCGGCGGCCGCGTCTGGACGCCCGAGGAACTGCGCGAGGTCGCCGATTTCTGCATCCGCCACGACCTGATCCTGCTGTCCGACGACATCCATTGCGACCTGGTGATGCCCGGCCACAAGCACCGCATGATCGCGACGGTCTGCCCCGATATCGCGGACCGGCTGGTGACGCTGACCGCCGCCACTAAGACCTTCAACATCGCGGGCGCCCATGTCGGTAACGCGATCATCGCGGATGAAGCCCTGCGCAACCGCTTCAAGGACGCGCTGATGGCGCGCGGCATCTCTCCGGGCCTGTTCGGAATGGACATGGTGGCGGCGGCCTATTCGCCCGAAGGCGCGGCCTGGGTGGATGCGCTTGTCGAATACCTCGCCGGCAACCGGCGACTGTTCGACGAAGGCATCCACACGATCCCCGGCCTGCGGTCCATGCCCTTGCAGGCGACCTATCTGTCCTGGGTCGATTTCTCGGGCACCGGGATGACGCCCGCCGAATTCACCGCCCGCGTGGAACAGACCGCCCACATCGCCGCCAATCACGGCGCGACCTTCGGCACCGGGGGCGAGAGCTTCCTGCGCTTCAACCTCGCTACTCCCCGCGCCCGCGTGGCCGAGGCGGTGGAGCGGCTTCAACAGGCCTTCGCCGACCTGCAATGACGGGGCTGGCCCGCCTGTTTTCCGCGCTGACGGCGCTGTGCCTGCTGGCTGCGGCCTGGATCCTGCTGGCGCCGCAGCCGCGATCCCCTGCACCGATCCCGCGGGTGCCCCCATTGACCGTGCCTTTGACGGGTCCGGTCGATCACATCGTGATCCACAAATCCGCCCGCCGCATGACGGCCTTTCGGGATGGCCAGCCGCTCAAGATCTATCGCGTCGCCCTGGGTTTCGCACCCGCTGGCGAAAAGCGCCGACAGGGCGACGGCAGGACGCCCGAGGGCCGCTTCACCATAGACCGCGTGAACCAGAAAAGCGCCTATCACCTGTCGCTGGGCCTGGATTACCCCCGCCCGCAGGACCGCGCCCGCGCGGCGGCGGAGGGGGCCGATCCCGGCGGCGACATCTTCATCCACGGCCAGCCGAACCAGCGACCGGATGGCGAAACCCTGCCCGGCGACTGGACCGCAGGCTGCATCGCCGTATCCGACGCCGAAATCCGCGAACTCTATGCCGCCGCCCGCATCGGCACGACAGTCGAGATCTTGCCCTAGCGCATTCACCTTTGCCTAAATACCCTCGGGGGGTCCGGGGGGCGAAGCGCCCCCGGCCTCCGTTGCAATCCCGCGCCTGGACGATCATATAGGGGCGCAAACCCGAACACACCCGAAGGCACACCCCGCATGGTCTATCTGGATTTCGAAAAGCCGCTTGCCGATATCGAAGGCAAGGCCGAGGAGCTTCGCGCCCTGGCCCGCAAATCCGAAACCGCCGTGGATGTGGAAAAAGAGGCGGCGGCGCTGGACAAGAAATCCGCCGACCTGCTGCGCGACCTGTATCGAAGCCTCGATCCCTGGCGCAAGACGCAGGTGGCGCGCCATCCCGACCGGCCGCATTGCCGCGACTATGTCGAGGCGCTGTTCACCGAATACACGCCGCTGGCGGGCGACCGCGCCTTTGGCGACGACCATGCGGTCATGGGCGGCCTGGCCCGTTTCAACGACGCGCCCTGCGTGGTGATCGGCCATGAAAAGGGCAACGACACCAAGACCCGCATCCAGCACAATTTCGGCATGGCGCGGCCCGAAGGATACCGCAAGGCGATCCGCCTGATGGATCTGGCGCATCGCTTCAAGCTGCCGGTGATCACCCTGGTCGATACGCCCGGCGCCTATCCCGGCAAAGGGGCCGAGGAACGCGGCCAGTCCGAAGCCATCGCCCGCTGCACCCAGAAATGCCTGGAGATCGGCGTGCCGCTGGTCAGCGTCATCATCGGCGAGGGCGGGTCGGGCGGCGCGGTGGCCTTCGCCACGGCCAACCGCATCGCCATGCTGGAACATTCGATCTATTCGGTGATCTCGCCCGAGGGCTGCGCCTCGATCCTGTGGAAGGACGCCGAACGGATGCGCGAGGCCGCCGAGGCGCTGCGCCTGACCGCGCAGGATCTGAAGAAGCTGGGCGTCATCGACCGCATCATCGCCGAACCCCTGGGCGGCGCGCAGCGCGACCCCGCCGCCGCGATCAAGGCCGTGGGCGAGGAGATCGCCGCCATGCTGGCCGAACTGACCGGCAGGAAGCCCGCCGACCTGATCAAGGACCGGCGCCAGAAATTCCTGGACATGGGGGCGAAAAGCCTGGTTGCCTGAAACGGGGCGGCCTTGTCACCACAGGGTCGCAGCGGCGCGCAAGGGCCAGTCGGCATCATAGGCCGACCCGCCCACTGTGCCCTCGGTCATGGTAGCGAGGATCTGTCCAGGCGTGGGCAGGCCCTGGCTGTCGTCCTGGCCCGACCACAGCCCGGCCCGGATCACCGCGCGGGCGCATTGGAAATACACCTCGGCGATCTGCACCACGATGACCGTGCGGGGCAGCTTGCCCTGACGAGACAGGCTGTCGCGCAGGGCGGGATCGTCCGTGACCCGCGCTTGGCCGTTCACCCGAATCGCATTGCCTGATCCGCGCACCAGGAACATCAGGCTGACGCGGCCGTCGCGCAGGATGTTGCGCAGCGAATCGATACGGTCATTCCCGCGCCAGTCGGGCAGCGCCAGGTGCCGGTCGTCCAGGGCCCGCACCACCGGGCCGTCGTCGCCGCGCGGGCTGCCATCGGTGCCCTCGGGGCCGACGGTCGTCAACACGCAGAACCGCGACTGGGCGATGAAGGCCGCATATTCCGGTGTCAGCCGGTCAGCCACCTTGCGCAGCGATGCCGCGCCGGGTGTTCCGTAGATCGTTTCAAGATCGCTCGGTTCCAGCCAGTTCATAGGTAAACCCTGCCTCGGCCATCAGCCGGTCTGAATGAGTTTCGACCTCGGCCTCCAGCCGGGGGATGAAGCCTTCGGTCGGGACTTCGGGGGACACAGGCGGCAGGAACTCGACCACCGCGCGCCCCGGACGGATCCCCCAGCCCTTGCGGGGCCAGAACAGGCCGGTATTGACCGCGACGGGCACCACCGGCAATCCGGTGGCCCCCCGGATCGTGCTAACCCCGTGCTTGTAGGGGCGGCGTTCGCCCGGCCGGGTGCGCGTACCTTCGGGATAGATGATCAACTGGCCCAGGCCTTCGCCCGACAGACGCTGGTTGATCTCGCTGGAAATGGCGCGCATGGCGTCGCGACCGCGATTGCGGTCGATGGGGATGCAGCCGACCTTGCGGGCATACCAGCCCATGATCGGCACATGCATCACTTCCTTTTTCATGATGAAGGCGCGGCGGGGGACGGCATGGGCGATGACCAGGATGTCCAGGAAGCACTGGTGCTTGGCCGCGATGATGCAGTCGCCGGTGGGCGGCGTCCCGCGAACCTCGCAGGTGACACCCAGATGCAGCCGCGCGGCCCAGAGCATATAGCCGATCCAGCGCGTCGCCACCCGGTTGGCGCCCGCGCGGCCATCGCGCAACAGCGCGGGCAGGCCGAACAGCCCGATCACCACCGTCGCCAGGGCGACATGCAGGTAGTAAAACGCGTTCTGCAGATATTGCCACGGCGTCAGCGGGCCGGGCACGGGCGATGCCGCCCGACCCGTCACGGCCCGGTCGCTCATCGCACGGCCCCCAGCATCTTCAGGGCCGCCCAGCGGGTCGCGAAAAAGCCCACGGCTGCGGCGATGACGGGGATCAGCAGCGGCAGCAGCCAGCCCCAGCCATGAAAGCCAAGCCCGGTCAGAAAGCCGCCCGCCGCATTCACCCCCGGCAGCATGGCGATGCCCGCCATACCGCAGAGCGTGCCGACCGTGGCGCCCACGGCCGCGCGCTTGGTGAAGCGGCGCACGAAGGCCGTGGCGATGGTGATGTCGCGCGCCCCGATCAGGCGCAGGACGCGGATCACCTGCCCATTCGCCGCCAAGGCCGCCTTGGCCGCTAGCGTGATCATCGATGCCGAGGCCGCCGCGATCAGCAGAAGCGAGACAATCCCAAGCATCCGCAGCCGGTTCGCCGCCGTGACCAGCGGACGGCGCCATTCGGTATGGTCGTCCAGAACCGCGCTTGGCGCCTCGGCCTGAAGGCGCAGGCGCAGGCCTTCGGCATCGAAGTCGTCGCCCGCGACGGGCAGGTCGATCAGGGCGGGCACGGGCAGCGCATCGACGGGCATGTCGGGGCCGAACCAGGGAACCAGCAACTGCGCCACCTCGTCCGGCGGCAGCAGGCGGGGCTGGCCCGTCCCCGGCGTGGTGGACAGAACCTGCATCGCGGCCTGGGTCGCGGCGGCCTGTTCGTCCAGGGGCGCGCTGACCCGGACCGTTACCGATCCCGCGAGTTCGCTGGACCAGCGTTCGGCCAGCCGCCCCGTCGCCAGCGCCAGCGCCAGGGCGAAGACCGCCAGAAACGCCATGGCGCCTGCCGAAAACAGCGTCAGTTGGGCGGTAAAGCCCGTGGGCGGCACGATCCGGTCGCCCGATCCGCCATCCCGCACCAGCCCCTGCCACAGCGCCGCAAGGTTCAGCCCGCGAAAATCAGCCCTCATCACAGATCGGCCCCCGCCAGAGTCAATGTCCCGTTCGCGATGCGCAAGACGCGCGCCGCCACCTGCGCCTTGGTCGCGCGGATCAGGTTCAGGTCATGGGTCGCGACCAGCACGGTCTTGCCCGACTTGTTCAGCTCGACCAGCAGCTGCATCAGGCGCATGGACATGTCCCAGTCCAGGTTGCCCGTGGGCTCGTCCGCCAGGATCAGGTCGGGCGACAGGATCACCGCGCGGGCCAGCGCCGCGCGCTGCCGTTCGCCCCCCGAGAGCGACGGCGGCAGGGCGCGGGCGTGCTGGGTCAGGCCCACCCAGCCCAGAAGGTCGCGCAGCGCCTCCATGTCCACCGCCTGCCCCGAGATCGTCAGCGGCAGGGCCATGTTTTCCGCTACTGGCAAATGGTCCAGGAACTGCGTGTCCTGATGCACGACGCCCACCCGCCGCCGCAGATCGGCGATGCCGTCGCGCGTGAGTTGCCGCACATCCTCGCCAAAGGCGGTCATCTGCCCCGATGTGGGCAGCAGATCCGCATAGCACAGCCGCAGAAGCGTCGTCTTGCCGGACCCGGACGGCCCGGTCAGGAAATGGAACATGCCGGATTGCAGCGTCAGCGTCATATTCGACAGCAGCTCGGTGCCCCCATAGCCGAAGCCGACATCCCGCATCTCGATCACGCGCCACCCCCTCATCTACTCGGGCCATTCCGCTTTCCGGCCCTGCCCGGCTTGGAAGCCGGCCCCGCGCTTGATAGAACAGCCACAAGGCGAATGCGAGGGGTCGGGATGGCGGAAATACGGTTGATCTGTCCGGGTTGCGCCGCGGAATACCGCCTGCCCGAAAATGCGATCCCGCCCGAGGGGCGAGAGGTCGAATGCAGCGCCTGCGGCAATGTCTGGCAAGCCACGGCCCAGCCCGTCGGGGTAACAGTTGCGGATGACCTGCCGTCTGCTTCCGCGTTGCCACCGCTGAACCGCCGCCTGCCCGACACCGTGCTGGACATCCTGCGGGACGAGGTCGAACACGAACGCCGCGCCCGCGCGGCCGAAGACGGGGCACCGCCCCTGCCCGCCCCTGCAAGCCCGCCCGCAGCCTCGCCGCGCGCGGCGGCGGATCCCGAATGGCCCGCCACGACCATCACCACGGCCATTACCCCGCATGTCGCCCCGGTGGCAGAGGTTTCGCCCCCCTTGCCGCAACCAAGCCCCGACCCGGCGTCCTTCCTGAAAAGGCCCGCCGCGCTGGGAACGACCACGTCGTTGCCGCAGGGGGAAACCCCCGTGCAGGACCAAGCCCCGCCCGCGCCCCGACAGCCCGCCCGCCCTGCGCCTGTCCCGGTGCTTGTGCCCCGGCCCAGGCGCGGAGGCTATGCGGTCGGCTTCGGCCTGGCCGCCCTGCTGGCCGCCGCCTGCGTGGCGCTGTATGCGCTGGCGCCTGTGATGGCCGACCAAGGTGCCTTTGGCGAGGGGCTGATGCAGCTTCGCGGGCAAGTGGACGAGGCGCGGCTGTGGCTGCAGGACCGCGCCGCCAGCCTGACCCGCTGATCAGAAGCGATCGAGCAACCGGCCCAGGTAATCGCGTTCCGCATCGGGCCGTTCGGCTTGCCCGCTGCGGCGGCGGATTTCGTCCAGCAGGTCGCGGGCGCGGCGGGCAGGATCCACGCCCTCGGCCAAGGGATCGCCCCCGGCGATGATATTGCCGCTGCCGTCGCGCTGCCGCCCCAGGGGATCCAGCGCGGGCCGCCGGTCATAGGCCTGTCCCTCGGCGCCCGCCCGTTCCCCGCCGCCGGGACGCTGGCCTTCCTGTGCCTGCTGGCCCTGCTGTCCTTGCTGGCCCTGCTGCTGGTTCAGCATGTCGCCAAGCGCGCGCATCCCTTCGCGCATGGATTCGATGGCATCGGCCTGCCGCTGCAGGGCGCCGCCGGTATCGCCTTCGCGCAGGGCGCGTTCGGCATCCTCCATCGCGCGGCCCGCCTGGTCCAGTTGGCGCCGCGCCTGATCGCCGCCTTCGGACCCCTGGCCCGGCAACAATCCCTGCTGCTGGCCCAGTTCCTCGCGCAACCGGCGCTGCTGGTCGGCCAGACCTTCGGCATTGGGCGAAGGCTGGCCCATCCGGCCCTGGCCGAACTGGTCCTGCATGTCGCGGAAGGCTTCGTCCGACAGGCGCTGCTGTTCGCGCAGCGTGTCGGCCAAGCGGTTCATCGGCTGGTTGCCGCCGCTGCCCTGCTGACCTTCGCCGCCCTGGCCCTGGCGGACCTGCAGGTTCTCCATCATGCGGTTGAACTGTTCCAGCAACTCCTGCGCCTCGGCCATGCGGCCTTCGTTCATCAGGCGCTGGATTTCGTCCATCATCTGCTGGATCTGGTCGCCGGTGATCTGCTGGCCCTGCTGGTTCTTTGCGAACCGCTCCGCCGGATCCTGCTGCCCCTGCTCCGCCAGCATTTGGGTATAGGCATCCGTCGCCTCCTTCAGCTCATCCATCAGGCGCTGGATTTCGTCGGGGCTGGCGCCGTTGCGGATCGCCTCGGACAGCTTCTGCTGGGCCTGGCGCATCCGTTCCAGCGCATCGGACAGCCCGCCATCCTCAAGCTGGACGGCAGCCTGCCACAGCGCCTCGGCCAGATCGTCGCGCGCCTTGTCGGTCAGCGTGCCGCCTTCCAGCAGCGTCACCGCGCCGCGCAGTTGCAGATAAAGCGGCTGTTCCACGAAGCCTTCCGGCTGCCAGGTCACGGCGCGCAGGATCTCGGCGCTGCGCCCGGCATTCTCGCGCGACCACAAAAGGTCGCGCCGCATCTCGATCAACGCTGCGGCCAGGGGGTTGAAGAAGCGCCGTCCCGGCAGGATCGTGTGCATGGGCTCTGCCTCGCCCACCTGCTCGATCCCGTCCAGGGCGCGCAGGGAAACGCTGACCGGCAGGTTCGCCCAGGGGTGGCGCGACAGATCCTCGGTCAACTGGCCCTTGACTTGATGGTGGTCGCCGCGCGGCAGCGGCAGGGCCAGTTCGACCGATGGCCGAGGCTCGGGGTCGATGGCAAGGCCGAAGCGGCGGTCAACGGCAGGCAGGTCCAGCGCGATCACAGCCTGGCCCGAGGCTATGCCATGATCGTCCTCGGCCTCGAAATCCTGCACCATCCTGCCATCCGCGCGCCGCACCGGCGCGGCCCCGGCGCGGATCACCGGCGCGTTGTCCGGCAGAACCGTCACGTCGAAGCGCCGCCCGGCAACCTCGATCGCGCCCGACTGCTCGGCCCTAAACCCTGGCGCCTGCGGATCGTCGCCCGCAGCCGGGCCGATGTCCTGCGTGACCGCCACGCCGTTGCCATAAAGCCGAAAAGTCACGGCGCTGCCCTTGGGCAGTTCCAGCACCTGCCCCTCGGCCAGGGCGTTCAGATAGATCGTCGGGCGGCGGGTATAGGCGGGGGGTTCCGCCCAACCCTCCCAGCTTGGTCCCGTCGCCACCGCATCGGCGGTCACGGGCCGGGACACGGTCGCGGCCAGGGCTTCGATCCCCTGTCCCACCTGGCCCAGACCACCAAAGACCAGTGCCATGACCAAGGCCACCAGCCCCGCCAGCCGCAAGGCAAAGGGATCGCGCCGCGCCAGTTCCGCATCCGGCCTGACCGCCTGGGCCAGGACGGCGCGCGCCTGCATCTGCGCCAGATGCGCCTGCCACAAGGCGCCTTCCCCGCCAATCGCCGCGCGGTCGGACAGCGCGGCCAAGGGGCGTCCCGGCAGGGTGCGGTCCAGCCGGTCCACGGCATCGGCCATGCGCACCCGCCGGAACCGCATCCCGCCCCGGATCGCCACGCCGATCAGCAACAGCAGCACGGTCCCTGCCAGCCAAGGCAGCACCGGCCCCGGCACCGCCGCCACGACGCCAAGCGCGAAGGCTGCGAAGACCAGCGCCAGCACGGTCGCCAGCGGCCAGAAAGCCCGCGCCGCCTGTTCCCACACCATCCCCCAGCGGGTCAGGCGCAGGGCGCGGGCAACCGGCCCCATCTTCTGTGTAAAAATATCCTCGGGGGTCCGGGGGCAGACAGCCCCCGGCTGCGACGGATCACGCTGGTGCCGCGTCAAAGCCATTCCGGGATGCTATCCCGGGCCAGCATTTCCTCATATGTCGGTCGCGCCCGGATGACGGCGAAGTGATCGCCGCTGACCAGCACCTCGGGCACCAGGGGCCGGGAATTGTATTCCGAGGCCATCACCGCCCCGTAGGCCCCGGCGGACCGGAACGCAATCAGGTCGCCTGCCGCCATTTGCGGCAGTTCCGCGCCCTTCTGGAAGGTATCGCCCGATTCGCAGACAGGCCCCACCACGTCGAAGGGCCGGACCGGGGCGCCCACCGCCGGTTCGCGCACCGGCACGATGTCATGATGCGCGCCATACATGGCCGGACGCGCCAGGTCGTTCATCGCCGCGTCCACGATCAGGAAATCGCGCCCCTCGCCCTCTTTCACATAGATCACCTCGGACAGAAGGATCCCGGCATTGCCGACGATGTTGCGGCCCGGCTCGATTTCGATCTCGCAGCCCAGATCGCCCACCGTCTCGCGGATCACGGCGCCGTATTCGATGGGCAGGGGCGGCGCGTTGTTGTCGCGGCGATAGGGAATGCCAAGGCCCCCGCCCAGATCCAGCCGGGTGATCGCATGGCCATCGGCGCGCAGCGTACGGGTCAGGTCCGCCACCTTGGCATAGGCGGCGCGGTAAGGCTCCAGATCCGTCAGCTGGCTGCCGATATGCACATCGACACCCACGACCTGCAAACCAGGCAAGGACGCTGCCTCGGCATAAACCTCTCGCGCGCGGGCGATGGGGATGCCGAACTTGTTCTCGGACTTGCCGGTCGCGATCTTCTCATGCGTCTTGGCATCCACATCCGGGTTCACCCGGATCGCCACAGGCACCGTCGCGCCCATGCTGGCGGCCAGCGCCGACAGCGCGCGCATTTCCGGCTCGCTTTCCAGATTAAACTGGCGGATGCCGCCCTCGATCGCCTGCCGCATCTCGGCCAGGGTCTTGCCCACGCCCGAGAACACGATCCGGTCGCCCGCCACGCCCGCCGCCTTGGCGCGCGCGTATTCGCCGCCCGACACCACGTCCATCCCCGCGCCCAGATCGCCCAGCAGCTTCAGAACCGCCAGGTTGCTGTTGGCCTTGACGGCAAAGCAGACCAGGTGATCGGTCCAGTCCAAGGCCTGGCGGAACAGGCCGAAATGCCGCGTCAGAGTGGCGGCGGAATAGACATAGACCGGCGTTCCCACCTCGGCCGCGATGCGCGACAGGGGCACGTCCTCGGCGTGCAGTTCCCCAGCGTGATAGTTGAAGTGGTCCATTACAGTTCCGTGATCACGCCCATCGTGGCATGGCCGGAAATGGAAACGTTGGATTTCGGTGCCGTCTTGGGCGCAGGCCGTTCGGGGGGGCCATCGACGCCGCAGGCTGCCACCGCCATCACCGCCAGAATTGCAATCCATTTCATGCCAGTTTCTCCTTCCAGCGGGTGATCTGCGCGCGCACCTGATCGGGCGCCGTGCCGCCATAGCTTTGCCGCGAGGCGACCGAATTGTGAACGCCCAAGACGCCGAAGACTTTATCGGTGATGCCCGCATGAACCCCTTGCATGTCGGAAAGCCGCAGGTCGGGCAGGTCGCAGCCCTTCTTTTCCGCCAGCGCCACCAACGATCCGGTGACGTGGTGGGCGTCGCGGAACGGCAGGCCCAGTTCGCGGACCAGCCAGTCGGCCAAGTCGGTCGCGGTGGAAAAGCCTGCCGAAGCCGCAGCCTCCATCTTCTCACGGTTGGCGGTCAGGTCGGACAGCATCCCGGTCATCGCGGCCAGAGCCAGCATCAGGCTGTCGGCGGCGTCGAAGACCTGCTCCTTGTCCTCCTGCATGTCCTTGGAATAGGCCAGCGGCAGGCCCTTCATCACCGTGAACAGCGCCACCGTCGCACCCAGGATGCGCCCGATCTTGGCCCGGATCAGTTCGGCAGCGTCGGGATTGCGCTTCTGCGGCATGATCGACGACCCGGTGGACCACTTGTCCGACATCGACACGAAGCGGAACTGGGCCGAGGACCAGATCACCAGCTCCTCGGCCAGGCGCGACAGGTGGACGGCGCAGATCGAGGAGGCCGACAGGAACTCCAGCGCGAAATCGCGGTCGCTGACGGCGTCCAGGCTGTTGGCCATGGGCGCGTCGAAGCCAAGCGCCTGCGCGGTGGCATGGCGGTCGATGGGATAGCCGGTCCCGGCCAGCGCAGCGGCGCCCAAGGGCGATTCGTTCATCCGCTTGCGGGCGTCCTGGAAGCGCGACAGGTCCCGGCCGAACATCTCGACATAGGCCATCATGTGATGGCCCCAGGTCACCGGCTGGGCGGTCTGCAGGTGGGTAAAGCCTGGCATCACCCAATCCGCGCCCGCTTCCGCCTGCGTCAACGCCGCGCGGATCAGCGCCCGCAGCGCCTCGATGGCCGCGTCGCACTGATCGCGCACCCACAGACGGAAATCGGTCGCCACCTGGTCGTTCCTGGACCGGCCCGTGTGCAGCCGGCCCGCCGGCTCTCCGATGATCTCCTTCAGCCGCGCCTCGACATTCATGTGGATGTCCTCAAGTTCGGTGCGGAAGGGGAAATCGCCTGCCTCGATCTCTGACAAGACGGTGAGCAGGCCTTCCCTGATCGCCTGCGCGTCGCTATCGCTGATGATGCCTTGTGCCGCCAGCATGGCGGCATGGGCCCGGCTGCCCCGGATGTCCTGGGCGTAGAGCCGCCGGTCGAAGCCGATCGAGGCGTTGATCGCCTCCATGATCGCATCGGGTCCGGCAGCGAAGCGCCCGCCCCACATGCTGTTGGCGGCATCCTGTTGCGGCCGGTCGGTCATTCTTGCGTCCTTCGGAGGTCTTCATGCTGCGTTCCGTCCTGCTTTATACGGCCCTGCTTTTCGGTGCAAACGCCGCCTTCGCGGGCGCGGTGGACTGGCAGGCCGCCAAGGACGCGGGTTTGGTCAAGCTGGTCCCGGCGGAAGAACCCGCGCCCGTGTCCGAGATCGAATTCACCGACCCCGACGGCGGCACGCACAGCCTGGCCGATTACAAGGGCAAGGTGGTGCTGCTGAACTTCTGGGCCACCTGGTGCGCCCCCTGCCGCGAGGAGATGCCCTCGCTGGATGCGCTTCAGGCGGAAATGGGGGGCGAGGATTTCCAGGTCGTGGCCATCGCCACCGGCCGCAACGCGCCCGAGAAGATCGACAAGTTCTACGCGGAAACCGGGCTGCAGAACCTGCCCGTCCTGCTGGATCCGCGCCAGCAGCTTGCCCGCGCCACCGGCGTCGTGGGCCTGCCCGTGACGGTCCTGATCGACCGCGAGGGCAGCGAAGTCGCGCGCCTTCTGGGCGAGGCCGACTGGTCCAGCGAACCCGCCAAGCAGGTCATCCGCCAGCTTGTGGCGGACTGAGCGCCGCATGGCGCGGGCAGGTGGTGACATGGTCGTTCACCATGCCCGTCGCCTGCATGAAGGCATAGGCGATTACCGGCCCGCAGAAATTGAAGCCGCGCTTTTTCAGCGCCTTCGACATGGCGGTTGATTCGGGGGTGGCGACGGGCACCTCGGCCATGCTCGCCCAGCGGTTCTGGACCGGCTTGCCGCCGACGAAGGACCACAGGAAGGGCGCAAAACCCTCCTGCGCCTCGATGTCCAGAAAGGCGCGGGCACCGCGTACGGCTGATTCGATCTTGCCGCGATGACGGATGATGCCGGGGTTCTGCAGCGCCCGGTCGATGCGCGCCGCGTCCCATCCGGCCACACTTTCGGGGTCGAATCCGTCGAACTCCGCGCGGAAGGCCCCGCGCTTGCGCAGGATGGTGATCCAGGACAGCCCTGCCTGAAAGCCGTCCAGCACCAGCTTTTCCCACAGCGCGCGTGGATCGTATTCCGGCACGCCCCATTCGGTGTCGTGATAGGCGACATATAGCGGGTTAGACCCGCACCAGGCGCAGCGGTCGGTCATGAATCGTTAACCCTTTATCCAGAAATCCCTGCCTGTTTACCGCAAATTAGGCGATGCTTGCTATCACGGAACACGGAATGATTGCGTGACAAGGGACCAGACGTGAGTGACGCGAACCCGCCCGCCAAGGGCTCTCCGCTGGACTATGCGGTGGACCAGCAAAGCCGGCTGACCCTGCCCTCGGTGCGCCTTGCGGTTGAAAAAGGCAATGGCCTGCTGGCCTTCCAGCCCGTCGTGCAGGCGCAGCGGACCAACCGCCCGGCCTTCTACGAAGGGCTGATCCGCATCATCGACGATTCGGGCCGCATGGTGCCCCTGCGCGACTTCATGCCGGTGGCCGAAACGACCGAACTGGGGCGGCAGATCGACTGCCTGGCCCTGTCGCTGGGCCTGAAGGCCCTGTCCGAGGATCCGTCGTTGCGGCTGTCCATCAACATGTCGGCCCGCTCCATCGGCTATCCCGAATGGATGCACATCCTGCGCGAAGGGGTCGCCGCCAATCCGCAGGCCGCCGAACGGCTGATCCTGGAAATCACCGAAAGCTCGGCCATGGGCCTGCCCGAGGAGGTCAAGACCTTCATGCGAGAGGTGCAGCGCTACGGCATCAGCCTGGCGCTTGACGACTTCGGGGCGGGCTATACCTCGTTCCGCTATCTGCGCGACTTCTGCTTCGACATGATCAAGATCGACGGGCAGTTCATCTGCGAAATCTCGACCCATCCCGACAACCAGGTGCTGACCCAGGCGCTGATGTCGATCGCCCGGCATTTCGACATGTTCACCGTGGCGGAAATGGTCGAGACCGCCGACGACGCTAG
>NZ_JBDPNJ010000011.1:0-101440 GCF_039770665.1 Paracoccus sp. SSK6
ACACTCACCACCCCGACCGTTTCGCCCGCCGGGGTGAGGGGGGTTTACGCAGACAGCCAGCCCCCGTCAAGGGCGCGCCGGAAAAAATCCGCACTGGCCGCGTGGATAACTGATCCGCCCCCCGCAGCAGGGCGCGGGAACGCCGGTGGTCGTCGGCCCCGAGGTCGGAAGTCCTCGCATGACGCGGGCCGCCAGCCAGCCGAAGGCCTGCGCTTCCAGCATGTCGCCGTCGAGGCCCGCGGCTTCGACCGGCTGCACGTCGCAGGGCAGGTCTTGCGCCAGCCGCGCCATGATCGCCGGATTGCGCCGCCCGCCGCCGCAGACCAGAACCGTGGCCGGCGTTTGGGGCAGCCAGCGGAAGCCTGCCGCGACCGCGCCTGTCAGGGCCGCGACCAGGGTGGCGGCGGCATCGGCATCCGTCAGCGGCTCGACAGCGGGGGCAAGGTCCGCGAATTGGTCGCGGTCCAGCGACTTGGGCGGTTGCCGGTCGAACCACGGGTGCCGCAGGAAGTCGGCGACGATGGCGTCATCCGCCCTGCCCGCCGCTGCCAGCACGCCGTCCTGGTCATGGCTGCGGCGAAGCCTGCGCCGCAGCAGGTCGTTGATCGGCGCATTGGCAGGGCCGGTGTCGAAGGCAAGGCAGGCGCCCGGCGCTTCAGGGGCCGGGGCCGCCGGATCGACCCAGGTGATGTTGCCGACCCCGCCCAGGTTCAGGAAGGCCACCGGCTGCGGCGGCAGGTGCCCTTGCCCCACGGCCCAGCCAGCGCAGGCCCAGTGGAAGAAGGGCGCAAGCGGCGCGCCCTCTCCGCCCTGCCGCACATCCTCGCTGCGGAAGTCCCAGACCACGGGACGGTTCGCCATCTTCGCCAGCAGCGCGCCGTCGCCCGCCTGATGCGTCCCCCTGCCCTGCGGATCATGCGCCAGGGTCTGACCGTGATAGCCGATCAACCCGGCGTCAGGGAAATCGGCGGCCATCGCGGCATGGCTTGCGATGGAAATATCCGCAGCTTCGGCCACGCCCGGATCGCCGGGCCAGCAGCCAAGCGCCGCGTGCAGCGCGGCAGACTCGTTGTCCGAATAGGCGCGGAACGCGCTGCGCCCGAAGCCGCCGATCCGCACCCCGTCGGTTTCGATCATCGCCGCGTCCACCCCGTCCATCGAGGTGCCCGACATCATTCCCAGAACCCGGATCATCGCGCTTTTCCTTCCCTGCCGCAGCCGGTATATCCGCGCCGACCAGAAGGAAAAAGCCGATGACCTTTCAGCCCAAGTCCGATTTCCTGCGCGTGATGATTGAGCGCGGCTATGTCGCCGACTGCACCGATTACGCGGCGCTGGACCAGGCGCTGCTGGACGGCCCGGTCACGGCCTATATCGGCTATGACGCGACGGCGGCATCCCTGCATGTGGGCCACCTGCTGAACATCATGATGCTGCGCTGGTTCCAGAGGACCGGCAACCGGCCGATCACGCTGATGGGCGGCGGGACGACCAAGGTGGGCGACCCCTCGTTCCGGTCCGAGGAGCGCCCGCTGCTGGACGAGGCCGCGATCCAGTCGAACATCGACGGGATGCAGCAGGTCTTCGCGCGCTATCTGGATTATGGCGATGGCCGGGCCACCATGCTGAACAACGCCGAATGGCTGGACGGGCTGAACTACCTGGAGTTCCTGCGCGACATCGGGCGGCATTTCAGCGTCAACCGGATGCTGTCCTTCGAGTCGGTGAAGTCCCGGCTGGACCGCGAACAGTCGCTGTCCTTCCTGGAATTCAACTACATGATCCTGCAGGCCTATGACTTCCTGGAACTGCACCGCCGCTATGGCTGCCGCTTGCAGATGGGCGGGTCGGACCAGTGGGGCAACATCGTCAATGGCATCGACCTGACGCGGCGGGTGGATGACGCGGTAATCTGGGGCCTCACCTCGCCGCTGCTGACGACCAGCGACGGGCGCAAGATGGGCAAGTCGGCGGGCGGCGCGGTCTGGCTGAACGGCGCGATGCTGTCGCCCTATGAGTTCTGGCAATTCTGGCGCAATACCACCGACGCGGATGTGGGCCGCTTCCTGAAGCTTTACACCGAGCTTCCGGCCGAGGAATGCGACCGTCTGGGCGCGCTGCAAGGGTCCGAGATCAACGAAGCCAAGGTCCGACTTGCCAATGAGGTGACGACCCTGCTTCACGGCGCGGATGCTGCCGCAAGCGCCGAGGCGACCGCGCGCGAGGTCTTTGAACAAGGCGGCGCGGGCGGCGATCTGGAGGTCGCGACCATCGGCGCGGACGCCCTGTCGGGCGGGCTGACGGTTGCGCAACTGCTGGTGCAGACCGGCATCACCGCATCGGGCAAGGAAGCCAAGCGCCTGATCGCCGAAGGCGGGCTGCGGCTGAACAACCAGGCGGTGTCGGATCCGCAGATGGCCGTCGATGCGGCGCTGATCGGGGACGGGCTGAAGGTTTCGGTGGGCAAGAAAAAACATCGCATGGTGACGGTTGGCTGATGCAGCCAGTGCATGGCAGCCTTGCGGCGCTTCTGACGCAACGTCGCCCGGCTGGACACCGTGGCATGCCGGCCCTATCTGTTGCCGCGGGAGGACTACTCCGACCGGAAGACAGGACAATGGCACAGAACACCGCACAACCCCTCAGCCTCGCCGCCCGCAAGTTGCAGGCCCAGGCCGATGCCGTGCTGGATCAGATGTTTGGCTATTTCACCCGCGAAGAAGCTCCGCGCGTGGTTGAGACGCGCCGCGCGGCCTGACAGCCCAGACCAGCACAGGATTTTCCGGGGGCGTTCGCGCCCCCTTTGCATGTCTGGACCCTGGAACGTAAACCTACCGCGCCACCGCCCGCGGATAGCCATTCGCGCGCAATCGAGTCAGGGCTGCCACCAAGGCCTGCCTGTCCGCAAACGGTCCGGCAAGGATGGCTTTTCCTGGCGCACCATCCCTGCGTTCCTTCCGCTGCGCCGTCCGGTATCCCATCCCCGACAGGCGCCGCAGGGCCGCAAGGGCATTCGCTTCGTCCGCATAGATGCCGATCTGGACATAGCGCGCATGGGCCGGGATCATCTCGACCTGCGCTGTCGCCGGCTGCGGCGGTGCGGGACGGCGGGCGATGACCGAGGCGGGTTTCACAGGAACGGACTTGGCGGCGGCTGACCGACGCTGCGCCTTTGCAGGGGGTTCGGCAATCGCCGAAGATTGGGCATTCTGTGGAACAGCCGTTGCAATAATGACGGCAGGACCGTTGGCAGGCGCCGACATGCCGGGACACAGGCCCTGTGTCACGTCCCCGCCGATGATCGGCAGGGCGTCGCCCGACGGGTGATAGCCCAGCCGCGCGCACAAACCATCCGGCGCACGACCCGCCATGACGCCGCGGATCCGGCTGTCGAGTTCGACCCGCTGGGCAAGCGTCGCGTCCAGTTCGGCCTGCGCAGGATCAGGCGCTGCCGGAGCCAGCGGCGTGGCAGAGGCATCGGCGACCAGATCGCCGGATCGCAGCCCCTCGGCCAGGACTGCGGTCAGCATCTCCTCGGGCGAGGGCGGGGTTTCGGGCGCCTCGGACAACTGGGCTGGCTGGCTGGGGGGGAAGCCGCAGATCGGGGCGCCTTCCTTGTCCCGTCGGGGAACCCAGTCGGCCCCTTGGCGAAGGAAGACGCAGCCGGTGCGGTCGATATATTGCGCGCCCGGATAATCACCGGGCGGGGGCGGTTCGGGCGCGGCCAAGACCCGCCCCGGCAGCCAAAGCACCAGCACCATCCAAGCAAAGACCCGCATCGGCCACCCGCGATTCGATTTCATGAACCCTGGATAGGCCGAAAGCCTGAAGCGCCGGTTAACGGCTCTACTTGGTTCCGAACATCCGGTCGCCCGCATCACCCAGGCCCGGCACGATATAGCCGTGGTCATCCAGCCGTTCGTCCAGGGATGCGGTGAAGATCGGCACGTCCGGGTGGGCCTGCCGCATCCGTTCCACCCCTTCGGGCGCGGCCAGCAGGCACAGGAAACGCAGGTTGGTGGCTCCCCGCGCCTTCAGCATGTCGATGGCCGCGACCGAGGAATTGCCGGTGGCCAGCATCGGATCGACCACGATGGTCAGCCGCGCATCCAGTTCCTTGGGCACCTTGCAGTAATATTCAACCGGCATCAGCGTCTCGGGGTCGCGATACATGCCGACAAAGCCCACACGGGCCGAAGGGATCATTTCCAGGATCCCGTCCAGAAGCCCGTTGCCCGCCCGCAGGATCGAGATCAGCGCGAGCTTCTTTCCCTCCAGCGTGGGCGCGTCCATTTCGCAGACCGGCGTCTCGATTCGCGTCATGGTCAGTTCCAATTCGCGCGTGACCTCATAGGCCAGCAGCAGGCTGATCTCGCGCAGCAGGCGGCGGAATCCGGCGGTGGACACGTCCTTCTGGCGCATGATCGTCAGCTTGTGCTGGACAAGCGGGTGGTCGATGACGGTCAGGTGCTGGTTCACGGAAACTCCTTCAAAAGCCAGTCGCGGGTCGCCTGGTCGCAGAAGGCGGCATCGGCGGCCCAGCGGTTGATCTGCGCGAACTCCGTATCGCCCCAACCGAAGGCATCGGCAAGCCGGTCGTATTCGTGACGCATCGTCGTGTGGAAGAAGGGCGGATCGTCGGTGGATACGGTGACGCGCAAGCCCGTATCGGCCAGCCGCGCGATGGGATGGGCGGACCAGGACGGATAGACGCCAAGCGCGACGTTCGATCCGGGGCAGATTTCCAGCGTGACGCCCTTGTCTGCCAGATCGCGGACCAAGGCCGGATCCTCGACGGCGCGTACGCCGTGGCCGATGCGGGTGCAGCCAAGCGACAGGGCGTCGCGGATGCTGTCCGGCCCGGCCCATTCCCCTGCATGGCAGGTCAGCCCCAGCCCCGCTTCCTTCGCGCAATCGAAGGACCAGGCATAATCGGTCGCGCGGCCCACCTTTTCGGCCCCGCCCATGCCGAAGCCTGTGACCCAATCGCCCGCCGTTTCCGCCGCGCAGATCGCGGTCTTTTTCGCGCGGTCGGGGCCGAAATGGCGGATGGCGGTCAGGATCGCTCGGCTGTCGATGCCGCCGCCGCGCCCCTTGTCGGCGACCTCGGTCATCGCGGCCAGATAATCGCGCCAGGCCGACAGGTCGCCGCCACCGCAGAACTCGGGCGAGACGAAAAGCTCGGTATAGATGACGCCCTGTTCGGCTGACCATTCCAAAACCTCGGCCAGCAGACGGGCATAGTCCTGCGGGGTCCGCAGCACGCTGGTCGCGGCCTCGTAGCAGCGCAGAAATCCTTCGAAGCCGTCATAGGCATAGTTGCCGGCCTCGTCGAAGACGCCGGTCAGGTCGACGTGCTTTTCGGCGGCAAGGCTGCGGATGAAGGCAGGCGGGGCGGCGCCCTCCAGATGCAGGTGCAGTTCGATCTTCTTCACAGGAACGACCTTCCATGATCCGGCAGCGGCAGGCCCAGATGCGCCATGACCGAGGCGCCGATGTCGCTGAAGCCCACTAATCCGATCTCTCGCGCGCCCAGACCATGCCCCAGCACCGGCACCCGTTCGCGCGTGTGGTCGGTGCCGCGCCAGGAGGGATCGTTGCCATGGTCGGCGGTGAAGATCGCCAGATCTCCGGGACGCAGCGTGGAGAGGAACCGGCCCGCCACCCCGTCGAACCATTCCAGTTGCGCGGCATAGCCCGGAATGTCGCGGCGATGACCGAAATTCGTGTCGAATTCGACGAAATTGGCAAAGGTCAGGCTGCCCGGTTCGGCTTCGCTTCCCAGGCGAATCAGATGGTCCGCCAGATCGGTATCGGACTTGCCCTTGTGCAGATGGGTGATGCCGCGACGGCTGAAGATGTCGCCGATCTTGCCGATGGCATGGGTCACGCGCCCTGCCCCCTGCGCGATGTCCAGGATGGTGCGGCCCGGCGGCGCGATGGCGAAGTCGCGGCGGTTGCCGGTGCGGCGGAAGTCGCCCGGCGACTCGCCCACGAAGGGCCGTGCGATGACCCGGCCCACGCGCATGGCGTGCAGGGTGGGCGCCAGCGATTCGCACAACGAAATCAGCCGATCCAGGCCGAAATGGTCCTCATGCGCGGCGATCTGCAGGACGCTGTCCACCGAGGTATAGCAGATCGGCCAGCCGGTACGGATATGCTCGGCTCCGAAATCCTCAATCACCTCGGTCCCCGAGGCGTGGCGGTTGGCAAGGATTCCCTCGGTCCCCGCCAGTTCGCAGATCCGCGCCGTGACCTCGGGCGGAAAGGCCGGGGTGGTGTCGGGGAAATAATGCCAGTCCCACGGCACCGGCACGCCCGCGATTTCCCAGTGGCCTGAAGGCGTGTCCTTGCCGCGTGAGATTTCCGTGGCAGCCCCCCACAGCCCCTGCGGCTGCACCATCAGCCCCGGCGCATCTTGCCCCGAGGCCAGCCTGACCGCCGCGCCAAGGCCAAGCCGCGCCAGATTCGGCATGTTCAGCACCTGTGCCTGCGCGATATGGCCCAGGGTATTGGCGCCGGTATCGGGCAGGTGGTCGTTGAAGAACCCATCCGCATCGGGCGCCCCGCCGATGCCGACGCTGTCCATCACGATCAGGAAGGCGCGCCGGTCCGTCACGGCGCGATCCTGTCGCGGACCAGGGGGCCGGGTTCGCCACCCTCGCCAAGGCGATAGGCGGCGGTGACGGCGGCGATGGCGACCTCGGCCGCGGTGTCGTCGGCGGCATGGACCAGGGCCAAGGGGCGGCCGGGGCCGACCCCCTCGCCCAGTTTCGCCAGCATGGACAGGCCGACGCGCGGGTCGATGGCTTCGCCCGCGCGGACGCGGCCGCCGCCAAGCGCGACAACGGCATGACCAAGCGCGGTCACGTCGATCTGGGCCACGCGGCCTTCGGGCGTCGGCACGGGCCGGATCACCGGCGCGGGGGACAGATGCGCGTCGGGACGGTCCAGCAGGTCGGCGGGGCCGCCCTGGGCCGCGACCATGCGGCCGAAGACCTCGGCCGCCTTGCCGGAATCCAGCAGACATGCCAGCCCCTGATCCCCTTGCCCTGCAAGCCGCAGAACCTCCGCCCCCAAGGCCATGGTCAAGTCGCGCAGCGCGCCGCCCTCGCCCCGCAACACGCGGATCGCCTCGGCCACCTCAAGTCCGTTTCCGGCGCTGCGGGCCAGGGGCTGGTCCATGTCGGTAATCAGCGCCGATGTCGCACAGCCTGCGCCATTCGCCGTTTCCACCAAGGCCTCGGCCAGCCGCCGCGAGGATTCGGCCTTGCGCAGAAACGCGCCCGACCCGGCCTTCACGTCCAGCACCAGGGCCTGCAATCCCGCCGCCAGCTTCTTCGACAGGATGGACGCCGTAATCAGGTCGATGGATTCCACCGTCGCCGATTCGTCACGGATGGCATAAAGCCTGCGGTCGGCGGGGGCGAAATCGCGGTTGGCCGCGACAATGGCGCAGCCGACCGTGCGCACGATGCGGCGGAAATCATCCTCGGACTGGTCGCAGCGATAGCCAGGGACCGCCTCCAGCTTGTCCAGGGTGCCGCCGGTATGGCCCAGGCCCCGGCCCGAAATCATCGGCACGAACATGCCCGCCGCCGCCAGCAAGGGCGCCAGCACAAGGCTGACCGCATCGCCGATGCCGCCGGTCGAATGCTTGTCCACCACCGGCCCCGGCAGATCCCAGTGCAGGACATGGCCCGAATCGCGCATCGCCCGCGTCAGCGCCACGCGGCCCGGAACCCCGATGCCCTTGGTCACGACCGCCATCGCAAAGGCCCCCGCCTGCGCATCGCTGACCGAGCCATCCGCCAGCCCTTGTGCGATCAACGCCGCACCTGGACCGTCCAGGCCACGGCCGTCCCGGATGGCTGAAATGACGGGCCGCGGGTCGGTCATTCCGCCTTGGCCATGTGCCCGGCGTCGAAGCGGCCGGGCAGCAATTCGCCGACCGTTGTCGCCAGCGTCGCGCCGTCCACCGTTGCCAGCAGGACGGGCGTATGCCCCTTGCCGAATTCCGCCAGCTTCTGGCGGCAGCCGCCGCAGGGCGGCACGGGCGAGGGGCTGTCGGCGATCACCGCGACCTCGATCAGTTCCGTCTCGCCGGCCGCGACCATGGCAGCGATGGCTCCGGCTTCGGCGCAGGTGCCTTCGGGATAGGCCACGTTTTCCACGTTGCAGCCGCGATAGATCGCGCCCGAAGCGCCGCGAATGGCGGCGCCGACCTTGAAGCGGGAATAGGGCACATAGGCCATCTCGCGCACCTCGCGGGCGGCATCCAGAAGCGACATTCGCCATTCTCCACCAATTGGATCATCAGTTTTGCGCAGGGCTGGCGCTAACGCAAGTCGAAGGCTTCTGTTCCCGGCCTGGAAAATGGTTTAACGGTCAACCAATTTTGATGACACGGGGGCAGACATGGAAGAACGCAGGCAGGACAACGCCCGGCAAGAGGCACTGGATTATCACGAATTCCCGCGCCCCGGTAAGCTGGAAATCCGGGCCACGAAGCCACTGGCGAACGGCCGCGACCTGAGCCGCGCCTATTCCCCCGGCGTGGCCGAGGCCTGCCTGGAGATCAAGGCCGATCCCGCCAATGCCAGCCGCTATACCTCGCGCGGGAACCTGGTCGCTGTCGTGTCGAACGGAACGGCGGTCCTGGGGCTGGGCAATATCGGCGCGGCCGCGTCCAAGCCGGTGATGGAGGGCAAGGCCGTCCTGTTCAAGAAATTCGCCAATATCGACTGCTTCGATATCGAGGTGAACGAATCCGACCCCGAAAAGCTGGCCGACATCGTCTGCGCGCTGGAGCCGACCTTTGGCGCGGTGAACCTTGAGGACATCAAGGCGCCCGACTGCTTCATCGTCGAGAAGCTTTGCCGCGAACGGATGAACATCCCGGTCTTCCATGACGACCAGCATGGCACCGCCATCGTTGTCGGCGCGGCTGCGACGAACGCCCTGCACGTCGCCGGAAAACGGTTCGAGGACATCAAGGTCGTCTCGACCGGCGGCGGGGCGGCGGGGATCGCCTGCCTCAACATGCTGCTGAAGCTGGGCGTGAAACGCGAGAACGTCTGGCTCTGCGACATCCACGGGCTGGTCTACAAGGGCCGGGTCGAGGATATGACCGTCCAGAAGGCCGCCTTCGCCCAGGACACCGAGGCCCGCACCCTGGCCGAGGTGATCGAGGGCGCCGACATGTTCCTGGGCCTGTCCGGCCCCGGCGTGCTGAAGCCCGAGATGGTGGCGAAAATGGCCCGCCGCCCGATCATCTTCGCCCTGGCTAACCCCACGCCGGAGATCCTGCCGGATGATGCCCGCTCTGTCGCCCCCGACGCGATCATCGCCACGGGCCGCAGCGATTTTCCGAACCAGGTGAACAACGTCCTCTGCTTCCCCTTCATCTTCCGAGGCGCGCTGGATGTGGGCGCTACCACCATCAACCTGGAGATGGAGCTTGCCTGCATCGAAGGTATCGCAGCCCTCGCCCGCGCCACGACTGCTGCCGAAGCGGCGGCGGCTTACCGGGGCGAGACGCTGACCTTTGGGCCGGAATACCTGATCCCCAAGCCCTTCGACCCGCGCCTTGTCGGCGTGGTCAGTTCCGCCGTGGCCCGCGCCGCGATGGAAACCGGCGTGGCGACGCGGCCCATCGCCGACCTGGACGCCTACAAGCGCAAGCTGGACAGTTCCGTCTTCCGCTCCGCGCTCATCATGCGTCCGGTCTTCGAGGCCGCCGCCACCGCCACCCGCCGCATCGCCTTTGCCGAGGGCGAGGATGAGCGCGTGTTGCGCGCCGCCAATGCCATGCTGGAGGAAACGACCGACGTGCCGATCCTGATCGGCCGCCCCGAGGTCATCGCCATGCGCGCCGAACGCGCGGGCCTGCCGATCCGCCCCGAACGCGATTTCGAGATCGTGAACCCTGAGAACGACCCCCGCTATCGCGATTACTGGGAAACCTATCACCAGCTGATGGCCCGGCGCGGGGTCAGCCCCGACATCGCCCGCGCGATCATGCGCACCAACACCACCGCCATCGCCGCCGTCATGGTCCACCGGGGCGAGGCCGACAGCCTGATCTGCGGCACCTTCGGACAATATACCTGGCACCTGCGCTATATCCGCGAGATTCTAGCCCGCGACGGGCTGTCGCCCATCGGCGCGCTGTCGATGATCATCCTGGAAGACGGGCCGCTGTTCGTGGCCGACACGCAATGCCACGATGATCCGACGCCGCAGCAGGTGATGGAGACGGTGATGGGGGCTGCGCGCCACGTCCGCCGCTTCGGCCTGACGCCCAAGATCGCGCTGTGCTGCCATTCGCAGTTCGGGAACCTCGACACCTATACGGGCCGCAAGATGCGCGAAGCCCTGGCCATGCTGGACGCGAGAAAGCCCGACTTCATGTATGACGGCGAAATGCATGTCGATGCCGCCCTGGATCCGGCGCTGCGCGAACGCATCTTCCCCGGATCGCGGCTGGAAGGCGTGGCGAACGTGCTGGTCTTCGCGGGCACGGACGCCGCGTCGGGCGTCAGGAACGCGCTGAAGATGCGCGCCAACGGGCTGGAGGTCGGGCCGATCCTGATGGGCATGGGCAACCGCGCCCATATCGTCACCCCGTCCATCACCACGCGCGGCCTGCTGAACATGAGCGTCATCGCGGGAACTCCGGTCGCGCATTACAGTTGACGCGACGTGGCCTGGGCGATTCGGCTGATGATCGCCCAGGCCCGCTGCATCTGCATTGCTGCATTTGCAAAGCGGCGGTGCCGGTATAGGTCTCTTTGCAGCGATGATTGCAAAGCGGCTTTACCTGTTTTTGCTAAATCTGGCTGCGGCTGGCTTCCTGCTTTCGCTAACACCGTTGCGCGATCCCCCACTGGCTTCGTAACAAGACGGGGGAGTGAGGGGAGAAGCGAAGCATGTCTTACCGCGACACCTATGCCGCCTGGCAGGCCGACCCCGAGGGGTTCTGGATGCAGGCCGCCCGGCAGATCGACTGGGACCGCCCCCCAAGCCGGGCGTTCTTCGATCGGGGACCGGCGGGGGAATGGTTCGCGGACGGCAGCCTGAACGCCTGCTGGAACTGCGTGGACCGCCATGTCGAGGCCGGGCGCGGCGACCAGCTTGCCATCATCCACGACAGCCCGATCACCCGGTCCTATCGCGGCATCACCTATGCCGAACTGCGCGACCGGGTGGCCAGCCTTGCGGGCGCCCTGCGCGCCAAGGGAATCCAGAAGGGCGACCGGGTCATCATCTACATGCCCATGGTCCCCGAGGCGCTGGAGGCGATGCTGGCCTGCGCGCGCCTTGGCGCCATCCACTCGGTCGTTTTCGGCGGCTTCGCGGCGCATGAACTGGCCGTCCGCATCAACGACGCCACGCCCAAGGCCATCATCGCCGCATCCTGCGGACTGGAGCCGGGGCGGATCGTCCTCTACAAGCCGCTCTTGGACCGCGCGATCGAGGAAGCGACCCACAAGCCCGATTTCTGCGTGATCTTCCAGCGCGAACAGGAAGTCGCGCAGCTTATCCCGGGCCGCGATGTGGCCTGGCACAGCTTCCAGTATGGCGTTGAACCGGCGGAATGCGTACCGGTCGAAGGCAACCATCCGGCCTATGTGCTCTATACCTCGGGAACGACCGGGCAGCCAAAGGGGGTGGTGCGCCATACGGGCGGGCATCTGGTCGCGCTCGCCTGGTCGATGAAGCATGTCTATGACATCGACGCGGGCGATGTGTTCTGGGCGGGATCCGATGTGGGCTGGGTCGTGGGCCACAGCTATATCTGCTATGGTCCGTTGACCGTGGGCGCCACCACCATCGTCTTCGAGGGCAAACCGGTGGGCACCCCAGACGCCGCCGCCTATTGGCGCGTGATCCAGAATCACCGCGTAAAGTCCGTGTTCAGCGCGCCCACGGCGATCCGCGCCATCCGCCGCGAGGATCCCGATGGCAAGCTGATCGGCGACTACAACCTTCGCCATTTCAAGACACTGTATCTGGCGGGCGAACGCGCCGATCCTGATACGATCCAATGGGCCGAGGAAAAGCTGGGCGTGCCGGTGATCGACCACTGGTGGCAGACCGAAACCGGCTGGCCCATCGTGTCGAACCCCGTGGGGATCGAGCTTCTGCCGGTGAAACGCGGCAGCCCTTCGGTCACGCTGCCGGGCTATGACGTGCAGGTTCTGGACGAATCCGGGCACCCTGTTCCGGCGGGCACCCTGGGCGCGGTGGCGATCAAGCTGCCCTTGCCGCCGGGCACCCTGCCCACGCTGTGGAACGCCGAGGATCGGTTCCGCAAGTCCTACCTGTCCCACTTCCCCGGCTATTATGAGACCGGAGACGCGGGTTACATCGACGAGGACGGATACCTGTATATCATGGCGCGCACCGACGACGTGATCAACGTCGCGGGCCACCGCCTCTCCACCGGCGCGATGGAGGAGGTTCTGTCAGCCCACCCCGCCGTCGCCGAATGCGCGGTGATCGGCGTGGCCGACAGCCTGAAGGGGCAGATGCCGCTGGGGCTTCTTTGCCTGAAGAAAGGCACGAATACCCCGGATGCCCAGGTCGTCAAGGAGGTCGTGGGCATGGTCCGCGACCAGATCGGCCCCGTCGCGGCCTTCAGGACGGCCTGCGTCGTGGATCGCCTGCCCAAGACCCGGTCGGGCAAGATCCTGCGCGCCACGATGGTCAAGATTGCCGATGGCGAGGACTTCAAGACGCCCGCCACCATCGACGACCCCGCCATCCTCGATGAGATCGCGGTGGCCCTGCGTGCCGTCGGCTATCCGCAGCGGGCCTAATAAACATTTGCCGAACCAATGCGCTGCCTCTGCGTTCAAATGCCGGAGGCGCGCATGACAGAAATGATCCCACCCCTCATCGACCATATCCACCTGCGCTCGGTCCATCTGGATGAGGCCATGGCCTTCTACCAGGCCATCTTCGAGTCCCTGGGCCGGGGCAGCGAAGTCAGAAGCGGCCGCGACTGGCTGGAGATTGGCTCCTTCTACCTGGATCAGGCGGATGCCGACACGCCGCCCAGCCGGATCCACCTGGCCTTCACCGCCCGTTCGCGGGCCGAGGTCGAAGCCTTCCACGCCGCCGGTCTGAAGGCGGGGGGCAACGACAATGGCGGGCCGGGGTTGCGGGACTATCACCCCGGCTATTATGCGGCCTATCTCTGCGACCCCGACGGCAACAATATCGAGGCCAAGTTCGACGAACGCGTGGCCTAGCTCAGGTCCGCCCCCAACCCCTGCATCAGCGGCAGGAAGCTGGGGAAAGAGGTCGCGATCGGCGCGCCATCGTCGATGGAAACCGGCGCATCGGCCGCCAGCCCCAGCACCATGAAGGACATGGCGATGCGGTGATCCAGATGCGTGGCCGCCGTACCGCCGCCTGCCACCTTGCCCGTGCCATGCACGGTCATGCTGTCGGGCGTTTCCTCGACCCGCACGCCATTGGCTTCAAGGCCGCGCGCCATGGCGTCGATCCGGTCGCTTTCCTTGACGCGCAGTTCCGCCACGCCATTCATCACCGTCGTGCCTTCGGCAAAGGCGGCGATCACGGACAGGATCGGGAATTCGTCAATCATGCTGGCCGCGCGTTCGGCAGGCACGGTCACGCCCTTCAGCGGACCATGGCGGACGACCAGATCCGCCACCGGCTCGCCCCCTTCCTCGCGCTCGTTCTCGAAGGCGATGTCGGCGCCCATTTCCAGCAGCGTCACATACAGCCCGTCGCGCGTCGGGTTGCGGCTGACGCCCGGCACCCGGATCTCGGATCCCGGCACGATCAGGGCGGCGGCGACGGGAAAGGCGGCGCTTGACGGGTCGCGCGGCACGGCGACCGGCTGCGCGCGCAGTTCGGGGCGGCCATGCAGCGTGATCACATGGCCTTCGGCGGTGGTCTCGGTGCGGATATCGGCGCCAAAGCCCGCCAGCATCCGTTCGGAATGATCGCGGGTCGGCTCGGATTCGATCACCACCGTCTCGCCCGGAACATTCAGGCCCGCCAGCAGGATCGCCGACTTGATCTGCGCGCTGGGGACGGGGGTGCGATAGCGCACGGGCAGCGGATCGGCCGCGCCCTGAATGGTGATGGGCAGCCGCCCGCCCTCGCGCGCGGTGATCTGCGCGCCGAACAGCGCCAGCGGATCGGTTACGCGGGCCATCGGGCGGCGCGACAGGCTGGCATCGCCCGTGAAGGTCGCGGTGATGGGCGTGGTGGCCATGGCCCCCATGATCAGCCGCACGCCGGTGCCCGAATTGCCGCAGTCGATCACGCCCGCCGGTTCCGAAAACCCGCCGACGCCCACGCCGTGGACCGACCATTCGCCATCACCCAGACGTGCGACCTGCGCGCCGAAGGCTTCCATCGCCTTGGCGGTGTCCAGCACGTCCTCGCCTTCCAGCAACCCGGTGATCCGGGTCTCGCCCACCGATAGCGCCCCCAGGATCAGCGCCCGGTGGCTGATCGACTTGTCGCCCGGCACGGTGGCAACGCCGGTCAGGGGTCCGCTGCGGCGGGCGGTCATCGGGCGGGGCTCGGACGAATGGGACATGAGAACACCTGTTGATTGCGCGGGTCTTTTACCGCTAGCACCCCCGCGTTGCCACCCCGTTCTTGCGCATGGCGGCCCGCCTTCCTAGAAGCGGCGGAACGGAGGCTGGAATGAACGAACTTGACGCGCTGCGGGCACTGGCCGACCCTGACAAGGCCGAACAGATGCTGGCCTATCACAAGGCGCCGCGCGCCTATCTGGGGGTATCGAACCCCCAGATCGACGACCTGGTGGCCGAATGGCGCGCGGGGCGGGACGTGGATGGACGTATCGCCTTGGCAGCAGAGCTGTGGGCCAGCGACATCCACGAAGCCCGCATTGCCGCAGCCAAGCTGCTGACCCAGGCGCGCATCCGCCCCGACGATGCCATCTGGTCGCTGATCGCTGGCTGGGCGGCCGATTTCGACGGCTGGGCCATCGCCGACCACGCCATGATCGCGGGGCAGAAGCGGCTGGTGGCCGACCCCGGCAGGCTGGACCAGGTCGAAACCTGGCTGGACCATCCGAACACATGGGCCCGCCGCGCCGCCCTGGTCGGCACCCTGCCTTGGGCCAAGATGAACAACCCCAAGCCGGATGACCTGGCCCAGCGCGAGCGCGTGCTGGACTGGGCGGCCCGGCTGGCGGAGGACCGTGACTGGTTCATCCAGAAGGCCATCGCCTGGTGGCTGCGCGACCTGTCCAAGCGCGACGCGCCCCGCGTCCGGGCCTTCCTAGCCGATCACGGCGCGCGCATGAAGTCCTTTGCGCGCAAGGAAGCCGCGCGGCTGGTTCAGGGCCGATAAACCTCGATCGTCGGCAGATCGGTCAGCGACACGCCCAGCAGTTGCAGCGCGGGCAAGGACACCTGCGAACCGCCGCTGGCCGGACCATCCAGCGGGATCAGGTCCACCTTGGCCGACTTGCCGGTGGAGGGATCCACGATCCGGCCTAGCCCGCGCTCCTTGACCAGCGGCGTCTTGATCCAGAACCCGCCCTCGGACGGATTGCCAAGCGAGGCGATGGTGCTGCCCAGCCGGACCTCGGCCGCCTGTGCTGGTTGCGCGGCGGCGGCGCGCTGTTCCGGCGTCGTGGTATCTAGTTGCGCAGGGGTGGCGCGGGCCGCTGGCCGAGGCGCGGGCGCGCGGGTGATGGCGGTCGCGGCGGCGACTTGTTCGCCGGTCATCTGCGTCTGCGGGGCCGCAGTGGTTCGGCTGGCCGTCATCGCCCCCTGGGTGCAGCCCGCCAGCAGCCCGGCGGTCAGGATCAGCGTCGTTAGGGCGGTGGTGATACGCATGGATTGTCCCTTCTGTCCCATATTCAGCTTCAACCTAGCCCGCATAAAGCGGCCCCGTCCACAGCCAGTCGCCGCTTGTCTGCGGCGCCCCGTGCCCCTAGATTGGGGACATGCAACAGGCGGCCCCTCTTATCGACCCCTTCGCGCGGCCGATCACCTATCTGCGGGTATCGGTGACGGACCGCTGCGATTTCCGCTGCGTCTATTGCATGGCCGAGCACATGCAGTTCCTGCCCAAGGCCGAGCTTCTGACGCTGGAGGAATTGGACCGCCTGTGCAGCGCCTTCGTGGACCTGGGCGTCCGCAAGTTGCGCATCACCGGGGGCGAGCCCTTGGTGCGGCGCAACATCATGTCCTTCTTCCGTGACATGTCGCGGCACCTGGGCGCGGGCCTGGACGAATTGACGCTGACCACCAACGGCAGCCAGCTTGGCCGTTATGCCAGCGAACTGGCCGATTGCGGCGTCAGGCGGGTCAATGTGTCGCTGGACACGCTGGACCCCGACAAGTTCGCGGCGATCACCCGCTGGGGCCGCCTGCCGCAGGTGCTTGACGGCATCCGCGCCGCCACTGCCGCAGGCCTGCGGGTCAAGATCAACGCGGTCGCCCTCAAGGGCGTGAACGACAGCGAGTTGTTCGACCTCGTCCGCTGGTGCGGGGACGAGGGCCACGACCTGACCTTCATCGAGGTCATGCCGATGGGCGACCTGGGGAACGAGGATCGGCTGGACCAGTATTGGCCGTTATCCGACCTGCGCGCCCGCCTGGCCGAGCGATTTACCCTGATCGACCTGGCAGAACGGACCGGAGGCCCTGCCCGCTATGTGCGCCTGCAGGAAACCGGCCAGAAGATCGGCTTCATCACGCCCCTGACCCATAACTTCTGCGAAAGCTGCAACCGCGTCCGCTTGACCTGCACCGGAGAGCTTTACATGTGCCTGGGCCAGGAAGACCGCGCCGACCTGCGCGCGCCCCTGCGCGCATCATCTGATGATATGGTCCTGAAGGACGCCATCCGCGCAGCCATTGCCCACAAGCCCAAGGGCCACGATTTCGACTACTCGCGTCAAAGCGTCGCTGGCCAGATGTCCCGCCACATGAGCCATACCGGCGGCTGAGCGCTTCTTCTTTGCACAAATACCCTCGGGGGACCGGGGGGCGAAGCGCCCCCGGCCACCGCGGGACGCATCACTCGGCGGCAGTCTGCGTGGCTTCCGCCTCGATCTTCTCGGCGCGTTCCTCGACCAATTGCACGATATGGTCGATCATCTGGTCGTTGCTCATCTTGTGGCTCTGCCGCCCAGCCATATAGACCATGCCGCTGCCCGCGCCGCCGCCGGTGAAGCCGATGTCGGTCATCAGCGCCTCGCCCGGCCCATTGACCACGCAGCCGATGATCGACAGCGACATGGGAGTCTTGATGTGCTCCAGCCGCTTTTCCAGCTTTTCGACGGTCTTGATCACGTCGAAGCCCTGCCGCGCGCAGGAGGGGCAGGAAATGATCTGCACCCCCCGCGTCCGCAGGCCCAGCGACTTGAGGATCTCGAACCCTACCTTGACCTCCTCGACCGGGTCGGCGGACAGGCTGACGCGGATCGTGTCCCCGATGCCCATCCACAGCAGGTTGCCCAGGCCGATGGCGGATTTCACCGTGCCGCCCACGAAACCACCCGCCTCGGTGATGCCCAGGTGGATCGGCGCGTCCGTCGCCTCCGCCAGCTGCTGATAGGCGGCGGCGGACAGGAACACGTCGCTGGCCTTCACGCTGATCTTGAATTCGTGAAAGTCGTTGTCTTGCAGGATCTTGATGTGATCCAGGCCAGATTCGACCATCGCGTCCGGGCAAGGCTCGCCGTATTTCTCCAGCAGGTGCCGCTCCAGCGATCCCGCGTTCACCCCGATGCGGATCGAACAACCGTGGTCCTTGGCCGCCTTGATGACCTCGCGGACGCGCGCCGCATCGCCGATATTGCCCGGATTGATGCGCAGGCAGGCCGCGCCCGCCTCGGCGGCCTCGATGGCGCGCTTGTAGTGGAAATGGATGTCAGCCACGATCGGCACCGGGCTTTCGCGGCAGATCTCGCGCAGCGCCCGCGTCGTTTCCTGATCGGGCGCGCTGATCCGAACGATGTCGGCCCCCGCATCGGCCGCCCGGATCACCTGGTCCAGCGTCGCGCGCACGTCATGGCCGTTGGTGTTGGTCATGGTCTGCACGCTGATCGGGGCGTCGCCCCCCACTGGCACGTTGCCCACCATGATCTGGCGCGACTTCCGGCGTTCGATATTGCGCCAGGGACGGATCGGGTTCAGCGACATGGAGGCCTCCGGGGTTCGCCCCTTGCAGATAAGCCATCCCGGCCAAGGCGGCAACCGCCGCACGGGGCTTTGATCAGTCAGGCCGGTAGGCGCAGCGCCGTCATCACGGTTCCCAGCGTGCTGCGAGGCAGCATCAGCAGCATCTTGCCCTCGATCCGCAGGGTCACGACCCCGTTCGCCATGTTGGAGGTGCCGACCCGTCCGCCCGGCGCGAACTCGATCCCCTCGATCGGCCATTCAAGGCCGGTGCTGATCCCGCGCGCCGGACCCATCGGGTAAAGCGACACGCGCGTCCCCGGCATCAGCGGCAGGGTCAGCCGGGGCGGCGCGACAAACACCACGTCATCGGATGCCAGCAGGATCACGAAAGGCCGGGGTGTGCTGGCCATGGTGGTCAGCGCCGACAGGGTATGGTCCAGCCGCAACCCGGCAAAGCCCACGGCCATCACGAAGGGCGCGGCGATCCGGGTCAGGCATTTGGAGAAATCGGTGCTGTCCTGTTCGGCCACATGGCAGATGCGCCCGGACGGGATCATGCGGCGGGCCTGTGACGTGATGCTGTCCAGATCCCCGATCACCCAGTCGGGCGGCTGGCCCAGGGCAAGCGCCCGGTCCGCCCCGCCATCCGCCGCCACCAGGGTGGGCGCCACCGCAAGCGCAGTCTGCAGGTCATAGGGCGTGGCCGTGCCGCCCCCGATCACCGTCACCCCCCGGTCCGAGATGACGACGGGCGGGATCATTCCCCGCGCCCGATGCCGGAAAAGACCCGCTTGAAGGGCAGCACCCACAGGATGCCAAGGCCCACATAAACCGCGACCTCGACCAGGATCGGCTGGCGGCCCCAGCGGGCATCCATCCAGTTGACCAGCGTCACCGCCGCAACGATGTAAAGCGGCAGCCCGATGACCAGGATCAGCAGCGACAGCCTCTTGCGCGTCTTCAGGTTCATCGCCGCCTCCCTTTCATCTTCTGTGGATAAATATCCCACGGGGGTCCGGGGGTGTGAAACCCCCGGCTTGCGCCCTCAGTCCGCAAAAGGATCCGTCACCAGGATCGTATCGTCCCGCTCGGGACTGGTCGAGAGCAGCGCGACAGGGCACTGGATCAGTTCCTCGACCCGGCGGACATACTTGATCGCGGCGGCCGGAAGATCGGCCCAGCTGCGCGCGCCTTGGGTCGATTCCTGCCAGCCTTCCATTTCCTCGTAGATCGGCGTGACCTTGGCCTGCAGCGCGGCGGCGGTCGGCAGATAATCGTATTTCACCCCGTCGATCTCATAGCCCACGCAGATCTTCAGCGTCTCGAACCCATCCAGCACGTCCAGCTTGGTCAGCGCGATGCCGTTCACGCCGCTGATCGCGCAGGTCTGGCGCACCAGAACCGCATCGAACCAGCCGCAGCGCCGCTTGCGACCCGTCACAGTGCCGAATTCATGCCCGCGTTCGCCCAGACGCTGGCCGTCCCCGTCGTGCAATTCGGTCGGGAACGGGCCTTCGCCCACGCGGGTTGTATAGGCCTTGACGATCCCCAGCACGAAACCGATGGCCGACGGACCCATGCCGGTCCCGGACGCCGCCATCCCCGACATGGTGGTCGAGCTGGTGACATAGGGATAGGTGCCGAAGTCGATGTCCAAGAGCGACCCCTGCGCGCCTTCGAACAGGATGCGCTTTCCGGCCTTGCGCGCGTCCGCCATGATCTTCCAGACGGGCTGGGCATAGGGCAGCAGCTTCGGCGCGACCTCCATCAGCTTTGCCTTCAACTCGGCCCGGTCAATGGGCTCCGCGCCAAGCCCCTGGCGCAGCGCGTCGTGATGGGCCAGCAGGCGGTCCAGCCGCGCGTCCAGCGTTTCCTCGTCGCCCAGATCCGCCACGCGGATCGTGCGGCGGCCGACCTTGTCCTCATAGGCCGGGCCGATGCCCCGCCCGGTGGTTCCGATCTTGGCCTTGCCCGCCGCTTCCTCGCGCAGCTTGTCCAGATCCTGGTGCAGAGGCAGGATCAGCGGGGTGTTCTCCGCGATCATCAGGTTGTCGGTCGAAATCTTGACGCCCTGTGCCGATAGCTTGTCGATTTCGGAAAACAGCGCCCAAGGGTCCAGCACGACGCCGTTGCCGATCACGGCCAGCTTGCCTTCCCGCACGATGCCCGAGGGCAGCAGCGACAGCTTGAAGACCGTGTTGCCGATGACCAGCGTGTGCCCGGCGTTGTGACCGCCCTGGAAGCGGGCGATCACATCGGCCCGTTCGCTCAGCCAATCGACGATCTTGCCCTTGCCCTCGTCGCCCCATTGCGCGCCGACAACCACCACATTGGCCATGAACGGTCCTTCCATTCGCCGAAAAATGTCCGGTGCAGGGTCTAGCGCAAGGCAGGGCGGGTTGAAAGCAGCGATTTGCCGCCCTTTTCCTTTCGGCCCGCAGGGATTAGGTTCACCGGCGAATTGGAAAGGTGCGCGCATGTCGTTTTTCACCAAATTGCGAGACCGGCTGACGCGATCGTCCTCGAAGATCGGCGAAGGCCTGGACGGCATCGTCGAGGCCGCGCCCGCCCCGGTCGCGGAACAACCGGCGCCTGCCGCCCCTTCGCCGGGCCTGGTGGGCCGCCTGTTCGGCACCGCCCCCGCCGCCGCGCGCCCCGAGGAACCGCGCCGCGCCCTGGACGACGAGATGCTGGAGGATCTGGAGGACATGCTGGTCCAGGCCGACCTTGGCGTCGATACCGCGCTGCGCGTGACGGCGAACATCGCCGAAGGCCGGATGGGCCGCCGGGTGTCGTCCACCGAACTCAAGGAACTGCTGGCCGGAGAGATCGCGCGCATCATGGCCCCGGTTGCGCGTCCCCTGCCTCTTTATCCGAAAAAGCCGCAGGTCGTGCTGGTGGTGGGCGTGAACGGCGCGGGCAAGACCACCACCATCGGCAAGCTGGCCAGCCAGTTCCGGTCTGCCGGAAAGTCGGTGATGATCGCGGCAGGCGACACTTTCCGCGCGGCCGCGGTCGAGCAGTTGCAGATCTGGGGTCAGCGCGCGGGCGTGCCGGTCATGGTCGCCCCACAGGGTAGCGATCCGGCCAGCCTCGCCTATGATGCCATGGTGCGGGCCGAATCCGAGGGCGCCGACCTGCTGATGATCGACACGGCGGGCCGGCTGCAGAACCGCCAGGATCTGATGGAGGAACTGGCCAAGATCGTCCGCGTGATCTGCAAGAAGGATCCGACCGCGCCGCACAATACCCTTCTGGTGCTTGACGCGACCACCGGCCAGAACGCGCTGAACCAGGTGGAAACCTTCCGCCAGCTGGCCGATGTGTCCGGCCTGGTGATGACGAAACTGGATGGCACGGCACGCGGCGGCGTGCTGGTGGCGCTTGCCGACCGCTTCGGCCTGCCGATCCATGCTATCGGCGTGGGCGAGCAGATCGACGACCTGGACGCCTTCGACGCGCAGGATTTCGCCCGCGCCCTGGTGGGACTGTAGGGGCCAAGGGATGCGCGGTCTGCGCGCATCCCTTCCAGGCACCGGGCCTCAGCCCGAGTGATTGACGGGCGAGCCGTCCTGTTCCTGGAACAACTGGCGCGCGTTGGCAGCGTCCGCCGACAGCCAGACCTTGCCTCCGTCGCAGGACGCCACCGCCGACAACTGGACATAGTGGTGGTGCTGGTCCTTCTGGCCGTGCTCGTCGTCCTTGCGGGTCATCTTGATGCGGTCGCCCTCGACGTGATCGACCTTGCCGACGTGAACGCCGTCCGCGCCGACGATTTCCATGTGTTCCTTGATCTCGCTTGCGTTGACCATGTCGGTTCCCTTTCCTTGCGGTGAGGCTGTCTCAACGCGCCACCGCCGGTTCCGATCCCCCGTCGCGGCTCATTGTTGTTCAAGGAACCGTCAAGGGCTGCCGGGGAATGGCTTTAAAAGGCGGCGTCGGCCAGTCCCAGCTTGGCGGCAAGGGCGCGCATCGGCGGGGTGGCCGCGGCCTGGCGGTTGGCGAACAGCGTCGCCTGGCTTTCCAGGATCACCGTGTCGGGCAGGATCTTCAGGTGGTTGGCGCGCAAGGTCTCGCCGGTGCTAGTGATGTCGGCGATTGCCTCGGCGGTCAGGTTCGCCACCGTGCCCTCGGTCGCGCCCTGGCTGTCCACAAGCTGGTAATCCGCGACTTCGTGTTTCGCCAGGAAGGCGCGGACCAGCCGGTGATACTTGGTCGCGATCCGCAGCCGAAAGCCATGCGCGGCCCGGAAGTCGCGGGTGATCGAGGCGAAGTCGTCCAGGTTCTCGCAATCGCGCCAGCAGTCCGGCACCGCCAGGATCAGATCGGCATGGCCGAAACCCATCGGCGCGATCTCGACCAGATCCGACCGCCAGCCCGCCAGCTTCTCGCGTACCAGGTCTGTGCCTGTCACGCCCAGTTCGATCCGCCCGGCCGCCAGTTCGCGCGGGATCTCGCCCGCCGACAGCAGGACCAGCGACACCCCGTCCGCGCCATCGACCCGCCCCGCATATTCGCGGTCCGACCCGCTGCGCGACAGGGTGACGCCGCGCGCCGCGAACCAGTCGAAGGTCTGTTCCATCAGCCGCCCCTTGGACGGCACGCCAAGCCGGATCATGCGGCCTCCAGTTCGGCAATCAGGCCTGGGCGGATGATGCCGCCGACCGCGGGAATGGCGCGGCCGCCGCGCCCCAGCACGGCGGTCAACGCGTCGTAACGCCCGCCGGATGCGACAGGCGGCCAGCCTGCACGCCCTTCGGCCAGAAAGCTGAAGGTGAAGCCGTCGTAATATTCCATCGTCTGCCGCCCATGGCTTGCGTCGAACAGCACGGTTCCGGGTGAAATGCCGCGATCCCCCAGCATCGCCGCGCGTTCCTCAATGCGGCGGATGGCGGGGACAAGATCGGGCCATTCCCGTGCCAGATCGGCCAGTGTCCGAACTGCCTCGGGCAAGGGCGCGCTGATGGCGAACAGCCGGTCCAGCCGGGCGATCCACGTCCCGTCCAGGGGGCTGGCGTCCTGATCCGCCTTCAGTCTTGCCATGCGCCGTTCCATTTCCTCCTCGGACCGCAGGCCTGTCCAGGCGGCAGCGCCTGGCGCAAAGTCGCGCGGCATCGCCGGGCGGCAGAAGCGCGCCAGAAGCCGGCTGAACCGCCCTGGCCGCCAGACGTGATGCAGCAGGGCGTCCTGCCGGGCATCGGACAACGGCAGGGCACGGATGGCATCCATCACCAGCCCCATATCGCCCGTGACCGCGCGCAGGCGCCACGGTGCCAGCAGCCGGTGGAACAGCGCAAAGATCTCGGCATCCGCTTGGGGGTCATGGGCGAACAGTTCGAACCCGGCTTGCAGATATTCGTTGTCGCGCGGATTGGCGGGGCGTTCGTCACCCGGATCCTGCTTGCGGAAGACCTCGCCTAGATAGCAGTAGCGCGCGGGCTCGGCCCCGCCCGCCATGTGCATCTGCACCACCGGCACCGTGAAATCCGGGCGCAGCATCACCTCGCCCCGCAGCGGATCGGTCGAGGTATAGGCGCGGGCGCGAATATCCTCGCCATACAGATCCAGCAGGGTGTCGGCGGGCAGCAGGATATCGGGCGCGACCTCGGCGGCGCCCGCGTCACGGAAGGCCGACAGGAACCGCTGGCCGATGGCCTGCTTGTCGCGCTTGGGGATCATCCGATGATCCGCCGCACTTCCGCGACCAGATCGGCGCGAGGCACCTCGGTCTGGGCAGGCTGCGCCTTCCATTCGTCAAGACTGGCCTCGGCAGCGATGCGCGCGCCCAGGACCAGATCCTTGACCTGCACCACACCGCGCGCGGCCTCGTCCCCGCCCTGGATGATCGCCACCGGGGCGCCGCGCTTGTCGGCATATTTCAACTGGTTGCCGAAGTTCTTGGGGTTGCCCAGATAGACCTCGGCCCGGATGCCCGCTGCGCGCAGGTCAGCAGCCATGGCCTGGTAATCCGCCATCCGATCGCGGTCCATGACCGTGACGACAACCGGCCCCTGCGCCTCGGCCCCCGCCAACCCCTTGGCGCGCAGCGCGGCCAGCAGCCGGTCCACGCCGATGGACACGCCGGTCGCGGGCACCTTCTGACCCGTGAAGCGCTCGACCAGACCGTCATAGCGCCCGCCACCCGCGACGGATCCGAACTGCCGCTTGCGGCCCTTCTCGTCCAGGATCTCGAAGGTCAGTTCCGCTTCGAAGACCGGACCGGTGTAATAGCCAAGCCCCCGCACCACCGAGGGATCGATGACCGCCCGATCCTCGGCCACGCCCATGGTGGCCAGCATCCGGGCGATCTCGGCCAGTTCGTCCACGCCCTCGCCCCCGATGGCGGACGCACCAACCGCCGTCCGCAGGTTGTCCAGCGTGGCAGCGTTGTCTGCGCCCTTCGAGGTCAGGAAAGCCAGCACCGGCTGGGCCTGGGTTTCCGTCAACCCCACGCCCTCGATCATCGCGCCGCTGTCGTCCTTGCGCCCCGTGGTCAGCAGGGCCAGCACGCCTTCCCGGCCAACCTTGTCGAACTTGTCGATCTGGCGCAGCACGTCATCGGCCTGATCCGCGCGGACCTCGGCGGCCTCCAGCACGCCGTTCAGAACCTTGCGGTTATTGATCCGCACCAGATAGTCGCCGCGCGCAATGCCCACGGCCTCCAGCGCATCGGCCAGCATCGCGCAGATCTCGGCATCCGCCGCGACCGACGCGCTGCCGACCGTATCCGCGTCGCATTGATAGAACTGCCGGAACCGCCCCGGACCCGGCTTCTCGTTGCGCCAGACCGGCCCCATGGCATAGCGGCGATAGGGGATCGGCAGATCGTTGCGGAACTGCGCCGCCACGCGCGCAAGCGGCGCCGTCAGGTCATAACGCAACGCAAGCCAGTCGCCGGACCCGCCGCCGGGTACGGCTTCCTCCTGCCAGGCAAAGACGCCTGCGTTCGGGCGGTCCACGTCGGGCAGGAACTTGCCCAGGGCCTCGACCGTCTCGACGGCGCTGGTTTCCAAGGGATCGAAGCCATGGCGATGATAGATTTCGGCGATCCGGTCCAGCATCGCCTTGCGTTCGGTCACGTCCGCGCCGAAATAGTCGCGAAAGCCCTTGGGCGTTTCCGCCTTGGGACGGGGCTGTTTTTTCTGATCTTTTGCCATGGTCCTGCCTTTCCGGCCAAATCCGTGGCTGCCTTAACCGACGGGGCCGATATGGACAAGGATACCGAGACGCAAATCCGCCAGCTTGAGGAAACGCTGGCTCACCTGACCCGCGTGACCGACGAGTTGCACGAAGTCATTGCCCGCCAGGACGGCGAGATCGCCCTCCTGACCCGCCGGGTGGAGATGCTGATGCGCTTTGCCGCCGAACAGCAGGCCGATGCCGAAGGCTCGATCCCCCTGGCCGATCAGCGCCCGCCGCATTGGTAAGCAGCAGGACTTCTTCTTTGCAAAAATACCCGAAGGGGCTGGCAGGCCCGAAGCGGGGGGCGAAGCGCCCCCGGCTTACCCGCGCATCTGCCGGAACAGACTTGCCAGATGCTCGGTCGAGGCATCATGCCCCGGCGCGGCTTCGCCCTTCAGCAGCGGCTCGACCTTCAGCGCCAGTTCCTTGCCCAGCTCGACCCCCCACTGGTCGAAGCTGTTGATGCCCAGGATGACACCTTCCACAAAGACGCGGTGTTCATACAGCGCGACGATCTGGCCCAGCGTAAAGGGTGTCAGCTTCTCGATCAGCAGCGTGGTCGAGGGCCGGTTGCCGGGGAACACGCGGTGACGCGCCTGCCGGTCCAGTTCCGCGCCTTCCAGCCCCTTGGCCGCCATCAACGCGCGCGCCTCCTCCAGCGGGCGGCCGCGCATCAGGGCCTCTGACTGGGCAAGACAGTTCGCGGCCAGCAGGATGTGATGGTGCGCCAATTCATCCTCATGCCCGCGCGCGGCCAGGATGAACTCGCAAGGCACAGGCGTCGTGCCCTGGTGGATCAGTTGATAGAAGGCGTGCTGGCCGTTGGTGCCGGGCTCGCCCCAGACGACCGGGCCGGACACGACCGTCAGGTCGCTGCCGTCCATAGCGACGCGCTTGCCATTCGATTCCATCTCAAGCTGCTGCAGATAGGCCGGCAGCCGCAGCAGGCGATTGTCATAGGGCAGCACGGCACGCGTCGGATAGCCGCAGACCTGGTGATGCCAGATGCCCACCAGGGCCAGCAGCACGGGCAGGTTTTCCGCCGGGGGTGCCGCGCGGAAATGCGTATCCATGGCAGCGGCGCCTGCCAGAAATTCATCGAAACGCTGATCCCCGATCGCCAGCATCAGCGACAGCCCGATCGGGCCCCAGACGGAATAGCGCCCGCCGACCCAATCCTCGAAGCCGAAAACGCGCGAGGGGTCGATGCCGAAAGCGGCGGTCTTGTCCGCAGCCGAGGACAGCGCGACGAACTGCGCCGCCGGATCCGTCACCACGCGGCCCATCCAATCCCGCGCGGTCTGGGCGTTGGTCATGGTCTCGATGGTGGTGAAGGTCTTGGACGCCACGATCACCAGCGTCGTCGCCGGGTCCAGCCCCTTCAGCGTGTCGGCGATGTCGGCGCCGTCCACGTTGCTGACGAAATGCGTGCGCGGCCCGTCGTGATAGGGCGCCATCGCCAGCACCGCCATGTAGGGGCCAAGGTCGGACCCGCCGATGCCGATATTGACCACGTCGGTGATGGTGCCGCCCTGCCCCGTGAAGGCGCCCGACCGCACATCGCGCGCAAAATCAGCCATGCGGTCATGGGTTTCCCGAACGGCGGGCATCACGTCCTGGCCGTCCACCACCACGCTGCCGCGCAGGTTGCGCAGGGCGGTGTGCAGGACGGCGCGGCCTTCGGTTTCGTTGATCTTCTGGCCGGTGAACATCGCCTCGCGGCGGGCAGCCAGGTCCGCCCCTTCGGCAAGTTCGACCAGCAGGTCGCGCGCATCCGCGTCGATGGTCGTCTTGGACCAGTCGAAGACCAGGCCGTCGGCTTCCGTGCAGAAGGCGCGGGCACGGTCGGGGTCGGCGTCGAACAGGTCGGTGATGCGGGTCTCGCCTTGCGCCTGACGATGGGACTTCAGGCGGCTCCAGATGTCGGTCATTCGGGAAGGCTCCTTCGGCTGCCTATTCGGCCCAGTGAACGGTCGCGTTGTCCAGGAAGGCGCGGATCGGCGCCTCGGTGGCGTCCAGCCTCGTGGCGCGCTCCAGGGCCTCGCGCTTCTCCGGGCCCATGATGAGGACATGGACGTTCATCGCATCGGCCAGGGCCGGGCGGGTCAGGGTGATGCGCGGCTCCTCGGCACCCTCGGCGCGGATCGGCAGGACCAGGGGGGCGTCCGTCGCCAGCCCCTCGGCCAGGCGGTCGGCGCCGGGGAACAGGCTGGCGGTGTGCATGTCGTTGCCCATGCCCAGCAGGACGACGCTGATCGGCAGATGCGGGCGGATCGCCTCGGCCAGAGGTTCCGCAGCCTCATCGGGCGTCGTGGCGCCGGTATACAGGTCGATATAGTTCGCCGTCGCCGCGTGGTCGCGCAACAGGTGGCGGCGCAGCAGGCGGCCGTTGGACCGCTTGTGTTCGCCGTCCACCCAGCGTTCGTCGCCCAGGAAAACCGTCACGCGCTCCCAGTCCAGATCAGCACCGCTCAGCGTCTCGAACACCAGGATCGGGGACGTGCCGCCGGGCACGCAGAGGCTGGCCGTGTCACCCGTGCGCAATTGCTGCGCCAGTTGCGAGGCCATCTGGTCTGCCAGCGACAGGGCCAGCATTTCCCGGTCGGGATATTCCTTGAAAGTCATGCTCATCCGCGAATCTCCCTCCATCGGCGGTTGTCGCGATGCATCAGGCGCAACGCTTCCTCGGGGCCAGAGGATCCGGCGTCATAGGGTTCCGGGCGGCGCTTGCTGTCCTCCCATGCGGCGATGATCGGGTCGGTCCAGGCCCAGGCGGCCTCGACCTCGTCGCCGCGCATGAACAGGGTCTGGTTGCCCCGGATCACGTCCATGATCAGCCGTTCATAGGCGTCCGGCATGTCGCTGCCGTCGGCGCCAAGCGCCTCGGCGAAGGACATGTCCAGCGGCACCTGCACCAGCCGCATTCCTCCCGGCCCCGGCTCCTTGATCATCACCTTGAGGTTCATACCCTCGTTCGGCTGCAGCCGGATGACAAGCTCGTTCGCCTTGGGCGCGCCGGTGTCGTCAAAGATCGAATGCGGCGGCTCGCGGAAGACGATGGCGATCTCGCTGGTGCGGGACCGCAGCTTCTTGCCGGTGCGCAGATAGAAGGGCGTCCCCTGCCAGCGCCAGTTCGAGATGCAAACCTTCATCGCGACATAGCTTTCGGTCCGCGAATCCGGGTTCTCGGAATCCTCAAGATAGCCGGTGGACTTGCCGTCCGCCTGATACTGGCCGCGCACGATGTCGCCCGGTGCGACCGGCTGCAATGCGCGGATGACCTTCAGCTTTTCGTCCCGCACGGCATTGGGATCGAAGTGATAGGGCGGCTCCATCGCGATCAGGCACAGAAGCTGCATCAGGTGGTTCTGGATCATGTCGCGGATCGCACCGGACTTGTCGTAATAGCTGCCGCGCCCGGCCACGCCCACGGTTTCGGCCACGGTGATCTGGACGTGATCGACGTATTGGGAATTCCACAGCGGCTCGAACAGGATGTTCGCGAAACGGACCGCCATCAGGTTCTGGACCGTTTCCTTGCCCAGGTAATGGTCGATCCGATAGATCTGGTCCTCGCGGAAATGCCGGGCCAGGGTGGCGTTCAGCGCGCGGGCCGATTCAAGATCGCGGCCGAAGGGCTTTTCGACAACGATGCGGCTGTTGGCGTCCGCGATGCCGTGGCTGGCAAGGCGGCTGGCGATGTCGCCGAACAAGGCGGGCGCGACCGAGAAATAGAAGGCATGAACCGCGTCCGGCCGCATCCGGGCCTTCAGTTCCTGCCAGCCGCCCTCGCCCCTGGCGTCGATCGGGGTATAGCCCAGCAGTTGCAGGAATTGCGCCAGCCGGGGGTCTTTCTTCTGCACGCCCGCGAATTCGACGATAGCCTTGGCCGCTTCCTCACGGAACACGTCGTCGTCCTGGTCGGTCCGCGCCGCGCCGATGATGCGCGAGGTTTCGGGGATCTGGCCCGCGACAAAGCGACGAAACAGACCAGGCAGGATCTTGCGCTGCGCCAGGTCGCCCGTGGCACCGAAAATGACCAGATCGAAGTCATCGACCGGAATGACGCGCGAGACCATGCTGTCCTCCTTGCGGTTGGGGATCGCCATATCTCTTGTTAGCGTTAACAGCAACTCGGTTCAACCTCTCAGGGCTTTGGCCAGCCGAGGCAGGCGGCAGCGTTTGAGCATTTCGTCGGCAGTCATGGCGCCACCCATGGCAGCCGCCTTGTCGCGCGCCGCCTGGATGGCTGTCGTCACGGCTGACGGATGATCCGCCAGAAGATCCAGCAGGAAAGCGTCGGGGTGGATTGCCCGCAGGCCCAGGCTTGCCATCAGATGTTGCGGAAAGTCGCGCAGATTGGCGGTGACGATCAGCGAAGCGTCCCCTGCCAACGCGGCCTCGACCACGTGGCGATCAGCAGGGTCCGGGAAATGCAGGTCGATGGCGCGGGTGCCATTGTCGGGCATCTCCGCGCCGGAAAAACGGTCGCGCAGCAGCGCGATTTCGGCCCCCGCCACGGCGTCCTGATCGGGGCCAAGCCGGGCAGCCGCATGGCGCCATTCAGTCAGGATGCGCGGCGACCACAAGGGCACGAAAAGCCCGCCTGCAGCCAGATCTGTCAGAATCTCTCGCAGGATGGTCGGGAATAGGACGTTGGCGTCAAGAACGGCTCGCATCAGTCCAGCCGGAAGAACAGCGCCTTGAGATAGCCGGTTTCCGCCAGTTGCGGCAGCATCGGGTGATCCGGCCCCGCCTGCCCCGTATGGATCAGCACCCCGCGCCGCCCGCCGCGCCCGATGCCGCGCGCGCTGACATTGCGGAACGCCGTCAGGTCGGCGGCATGGGAACAGCTGCACAGCCCCAGATAGCCGCCGGGCGCAACCAGCGGCGCTGCCATCTTTGCCACCCGTTCATAAGCGCGCAACCCCGCCTCCAGCGCCGGTTTCGAGGGTGCGAAGGCCGGTGGATCGCAGACGACCACGTCGAAGCGGCGGCCTTCGGCGGCCAGTTGCTCCATGGCCTTGAAGGCGTCTGACTGGATCGTCTCCAGCCGGTCGGCGGCTTCCATCCGCCCTGCCCCGCCCTTGGCCAGTTCCAGCGCCGCCGCGCTGCCGTCCACGCAGGTGGCGCGGGTCGCGCCTGCCGCCAAACCCGCCAGCCCGAAGCCGCCGACATGACTGAAGACATCCAGCACCGTCGCGCCTTTCGCCAGACGCTGCGCAAAGGCATGGTTCGGGCGCTGGTCGAAGAACAGCCCGGTCTTCTGCCCGCCCATCAGGTCGGCCAGATAGGTCGCCCCATTCATCGGCACCGCGATCGGATCCGACGGAGCATCGCCGCGCAGAACCTCCATCCGCTCGTCCAGCCCTTCCAGCCCGCGCGCGCGGCCCTGCCCGTTCAGGATCACGGTGGACACGCCCGTGACCTGGACCAGGGCATCGGCCAGATCATCGGCCATCCGGTCGGCCCATGCGGCGTTCGGCTGGATCACCGCCGCGTCGCCGAAGCGGTCGATCACCAGCCCCGGCAGCCCGTCCGCCTCGGCATGGACCAGGCGATAGAAGGGCGCATCGTAAAGCCGTTCCCGCATCTGCAAGGCACGCGCCAGCTTGGCGCGCAGCCATTCCCCGTCGATCACCGCCTGCGGGTCGGCATCCATCACCCGCGCCACGATCTTCGAGTTGGGGTTGACTGTCACCAATCCCAGCGGCTTGCGCTCGGCATCCTCCAGCACAGCAAAGCTGCCTGCGGGCATGGCGCGGCTGCGGCGGTCCAGCACCGCCTCGTCGGCGAAGACCCAGGGAAAGCCGTGGCGGATCGCCTGGGGCTTGGATTTCGGGCGCAGGCGCAGCACGGGCAGATCGGTCATCGGGGTATCCTTTCGCGCCTGTGGATCTGGCACGCCGCCCCGCCCGGCACAAGACCGCAGCCCGCCACGTCACAAGCCATGTTGAACCGTTAACGCTAACAACGTATATTCCCTGCAAGCAGAAGGAGCCAGCCATGACCCTGCACGACAGCATCGACCGCGTCACCGACAGGATCCGCGCCCGGTCCCGCGTCACGCGCGACGCCTACCTGACCAAGATCGCCCGCGCGGCCGAAGACAGTCCCCGCCGCGCCCACCTGTCCTGCGGCAACCAGGCCCATGCCTATGCCGCCATGCCTGACAAGGACGACATGGCCCTGACGCGAAAGCCGAATATCGGCATCCTCACCGCCTATAACGACATGCTGTCCGCCCATCAGCCCTATGAGCGCTTTCCCGACCTGATCCGCCGCGCGGGCCATGCCGCAGGGGCCACGGTCCAAGTCGCGGGCGGCGTGCCCGCCATGTGCGACGGCGTGACCCAGGGCCGCGCCGGGATGGAGCTGTCGCTGTTCTCCCGCGACGTGATCGCGCTTGCGGCGGGCGTGGCGCTGTCCCACGATTGCTTCGACGCGGCGCTGTACCTGGGCGTCTGCGACAAGATCGTGCCGGGCCTCGTCATGGCCGCCGCGACCTTCGGCCATATCCCCGCCGTCTTCCTGCCCGCCGGACCCATGCCCTCGGGCCTGCCCAACGATGAAAAGTCCCGCGTCCGCCAGCAATTCGCCGCAGGCGAGGTCGGCCGGGACGCGCTGATGGCGGCCGAAATGGCCTCCTATCACGCGCCCGGCACCTGCACCTTCTACGGCACCGCCAACAGCAACCAGATGCTGATGGAGTTCATGGGCCTGCACCTGCCCGGCTCCAGCTTCGTCAACCCCAACACCCCCCTGCGCGACGCCCTGACAGTAGCGGGCGTTCAGCGTGCCGCCGCGATCACCCGGCTGGGCAACGACTACCTGCCCGCGGGCGAGGTTCTGGACGAAAAGGCCTTCGTGAACGGCATTGTCGGCCTGATGGCGACGGGCGGATCGACCAACCTTGTCATGCACATCCCCGCCATGGCCAAGGCCGCGGGCATCCTGATCGACATCGAGGATTTCCACGACATCTCGGAATCCGTGCCGCTGATGGCCCGCGTCTATCCCAACGGGTTGGCCGACGTAAACCATTTCCACGCGGCGGGCGGCATCGGCTACATGATTGGCCAGTTGCTGGAGGCCGGGTTGCTGCATCCTGACGTGAAAACGATCAACGGCACCGGTCTTGACGGCTACACCGCCGAACCCAAGCTGGACGGCGACCGCATCCGCTGGGAGGAAGGGTCGCGCGAGACCCTGAACGACAAGATCCTGCGCCCGGCCCACGAACCCTTCGCCAAGACCGGCGGGTTGAAGCAGTTGCAGGGTAACCTGGGACGCGGCGTCATCAAGGTCAGCGCCGTGGCCCCCGAGCGCCATGTCATCAAGGCCAAGGCCCGCGTCTTCAGCGACCAGGATCAGGTCAAGGACGCCTTCAAGGCGGGCGAGTTCATCGAGGATACGGTGGTCGTCGTCCGCTTCCAGGGCCCCCGCGCCAACGGGATGCCCGAGCTTCATTCGCTGACGCCGATCCTGGCGGTTCTGCAGGATCGCGGCCTGAAGGTCGCGCTGCTGACCGACGGCCGCATGTCGGGCGCGTCGGGCAAGGTGCCCTCTGCCATCCACATCTCGCCCGAGGCCTCGGTCGGCGGCCCCCTGGCACGCGTCCGCGATGGCGACGTGATCCGCCTGGATGCCGTCAGCGGCACCATCGACTGCCTCGCCCCCGGTTTCGACGCCCGGCCGGCCGCCGCCCATGACCCCGCCCCCAGCAGCGAAGGCATGGGCCGCGAGTTGTTCGCCGCCTTCCGCGCCGTCGCCGGTCCCGCCACCGAGGGCGCGGGCGTCGTCGTCTGACGGTTGGACCTTGGCAATCCCCTTGCCAGGGTTTAACCCCAGGCCCACGGAGCAGTGGCCGAGCGGTCTAAGGCAGCGGTCTTGAAAACCGCCGGGCCAGTGATGGTCCCGTGGGTTCGAATCCCACCTGCTCCGCCATTCGCCTCTCCCGGCCCATCCCGCCGCAACGTCCCTTTTTCAAGCTCTTGCGGCGCCGGTCGGCGCAAGCAAATATCGCGCGATCCAGCGGCAGCAACCACTTGGCCGCACGGACGATTCACGAATGACGCACGATCAGGAACTGCAGATGAATATCGAACGGCCCGCCGGAACCTGGCTGCCCTTGCCCGACAGCCACGTCGCCGGGGAAATCGCCTTGCGGGACTGGTCGGCAAGTCCGCTGGGGCCGCTTGACGCCTGGCCCCTGTCCCTGCGCGCCATCCTGTCGGCGATGCTGACCTGCCCGACGCCGATGTTCCTGGCCTGGGGACCGGACCTTATCTCGTTCTATAACGATGCCTATCGCCCGATTCTGGGATACCGCGAGGCCGACGCCCTTGGCAGGCCGTTCCGCGAGTTGTGGGCCAGCATCTGGGACGACATCTCTCCGCTGGTGGAATCCTGCCTTCGCGGGCAAAGCCAGAAGATGGTGGACATGCGGCTTGACCTGAGCCGTCAGGGCGTGCCCGAGGAAAGCTATTGGACCTTTACCTATTCCCCCGTCTATGACGACGAAGGGCGGGTCGCCGGGCTGCTTTGCGTCACCGGCGAAACCACGGCGCGGATCTTGGCGGAACGCGCGCGCGACAAGGCGGACGAACGCCTGGGCCTGGCCATGTCCTCGACCAACAGCGTCGGCATCTGGGACTGGGACGTGGTCGAGGATCGGGTCACCTCGGATACGCGCTTCGCGAGCCTTTACGGGGTGGATGCGCATGTCGCGACCGAAGGCGCGTCCATCGACCAGTTCTTCCAGGGCATCCATCCCGACGACCGCGCGCGGGTCCAGGCCGAAATCTCGCAGGCGATCCGGGCGGTCGGCAGCTTCGGTTCGGAATACCGGCTGCTGCGGTCGGACGGAACGGTCCGCTGGGTTTCCGCGCAGGGGCGCTGCATCGCGGGGCCGGACGGGCGATGCGTCCGGCTGCCCGGTGTCAGCTATGACATCACCCTGTTGAAGGAAGCCGAACTGCTGCTGCGCGCCGCCAAGGAGGAGCGCGAGTTCGTCCTGGATCTGATGGGCCGGCAGCGGATGCTGTCCGATCCGCGCGAAATCCTGCACGCCGCATCCGAGGCGCTTGGCAGGCGGCTGGGCGTCAACCGTGTCGGCTTCTATCGCCTGACGGGCACGCACAGCATCTGCCACGAAGCGTGCTGGACCGATGGCAAGCTTGATCCGCTGATCGGGATGCAGGCGACGGACCATTACGGCGCGCTTGCGGATCGGGAGCGCCGGGCGGGCCGCGCCCTGGTGTTCGGCGACAGCCGCTGCGACAACAATGGCGAACTTGTCCCCTATTCCGCCGAAGGGGTTCTGGCCGGGCTTTGCGTTCCGTTGCTGACAGCCGGGAAGTGGGCGGCGGGCATCTATCTGCACCAGGCCTCGGTCCGCCCGTGGACAGAACCGGAAATCACGCTGGCCAAGGAAATCGTGCAGCAGACCTGGCTGGCGATGGAGCGGGCCGAGGCCCTGCGCAGCTTGAACCGCCGGGTCGAGGAGCAGGAGGCCACCCTTGCCCAGCGCGAGATCGTCCTGCGCGAGGAGTTCGAGCGGCGCGAGGCGGCCGAACGCCAGTTGCGCCAGTTGCAGAAGATGGAGGCCGTGGGCCAGTTGACCGGCGGGATCGCGCATGATTTCAACAACATGCTTGCCGTGGTCATCAGCGGTCTGAACCTGACGCAGCGCCAGCTGGCGCGGGGCAACACCGATGTGGGCGCCTATATCGAAGGCGCGCTTGAAGGCGTCAATCGCGCCGCCGCGCTGACGCAGCGGTTGCTGTCCTTTTCGCGCCAGCAGCCCCTGGAGCCGGCCGTGGCCGATGCGAACGGGTTGCTGACGGGCCTGTCGGACATGCTGTCGCGTTCGCTGGGCGAAACGGTCGCGCTGGAAACACTGCTGCAACCGGATCTGTGGACCACCAAGGTCGATCGCAATCAGCTTGAAAACGCGATCATCAACCTGGCGGTGAATGCGCGCGACGCGATGCCGGATGGCGGGCGGGTACTCATCCAGACCACAAACGCCACGCTGGACGCCGGTCAGGCCCGCCCAACCGGCATGGAGGCAGGGGATTACGTCCGCATCCGCGTGCAGGACACGGGCAGCGGCATGACGCCCGAGGTGCTGTCCAAGGCCTTCGATCCCTTCTTCACCACAAAGCCGACCGGCCGGGGAACGGGCCTAGGCCTGAGCCAGGTCTATGGTTTCATCCGGCAGTCGGGCGGGCATGTCGCGATCGATTCACGGGTCGGCCAGGGCACGTCGATAGACCTGTACCTGCCGCGCTGCCTGGAAGGTCCGGCGCAGGCGCCGCGCGATCAGGCGTCCGACGTGCCGATGGGGCGGCCCGGCGACGTGGTCCTGGTGGTCGAGGATGAGGACCGCGTGCGCAGCTTCACCGTCGCCTCATTGCAGGAACTGGGATATACCGTGCTGGAGGCGGCATCGGGCGCGGCGGCCCTGGCGCTGCTGAAGGCGCGGGAAGATGTCGCCCTGCTGTTCACCGATGTGGTGATGCCGCAGATGACCGGCCCCCAACTGGTCGAACAGGCGCAGGCGATGCGCCCCGGCCTGCGCGTTCTTTACACCAGCGGTTATACCGGCAAATCGCTGGAAACCGATGGCAGGCTTCGGTCAAGCACCAACTTCCTGCCCAAGCCCTTCACCTTCGACCAGCTTGCGCGAAAGATCAGCGAAGCCTTGGTCCGGCAGGCGGCGGTCTAGCGCCGCCGCTTGGACCGCTTGTTGCCGCCCCGCTGCCCTGCCCTGCCCGCCGTGGACCGGCCGGATGCCTTGACGGCTTCCTCGGCCGCTTCCTCAATCACGGACTGACGCGCCAGGGGATCGTCGGCCACGGCCAGTTCGACCGCTTCCAGCCGCTTGACCTCGTCGCGGAGGCGGGCGGCTTCCTCGAACTCCAGGTTCTCGGCAGCCTTGCGCATCTGCGCGCGCAGCGCGTCCAGATGCGCCTGCAGGTTCGCGCCGACCATGGGGCGGTCCACCTTGGCGGTGACGCGCGACTGGTCGGTGTCGCCCTGCCACAGGCCCGCCAGCACGTCCTCGACATTCTTGCGGACGGTCTGGGGGGTGATGCCGTGCGCCTCGTTATAGGCCATCTGCTTCTGGCGGCGGCGTTCGGTCTCCGCCATGGCGCGTTCCATGCTGCCGGTGATGTGGTCGGCATACATGATGACGCGGCCATCGGCGTTCCGCGCTGCCCGGCCGATGGTCTGGATCAAACTGGTTTCCGACCGCAGGAACCCTTCCTTGTCGGCATCCAGGATCGCGACCAGCCCGCATTCGGGGATGTCCAGCCCCTCGCGCAGCAGGTTGATGCCCACCAGCACGTCGAAGGCGCCAAGCCGCAGGTCGCGCAGGATCTCGATCCGCTCGATGGTGTCGATGTCGCTGTGCATATAGCGGATGCGGATGCCCTGTTCGTGGAAATATTCGGTCAGATCCTCGGCCATGCGCTTGGTGAGCGTCGTGACCAGCGTGCGCAGGCCCGCCTTGCTGACCTTGCGGATTTCGTCCAGCAGGTCGTCCACCTGCATTTCCACTGGGCGGATCTCGATCTGCGGGTCAAGCAGGCCAGTCGGTCGGATGATCTGTTCGGTGAAGACGCCGCCGGTCTGGTCCATCTCCCACTGGGCAGGCGTGGCCGAGACGAAGACCGATTGCGGGCGCATCGCGTCCCATTCCTCGAACTTGAGCGGTCGGTTGTCCATGCAGCTTGGCAGGCGGAAGCCGTGTTCGGCCAGCGTGAACTTGCGCCGGAAGTCGCCGCGATACATGCCGCCGATCTGCGGCACGCTGACATGGGATTCGTCGGCAAAGACGATGGCGTTGTCCGGAATGAATTCGAACAGCGTGGGGGGCGGCTCGCCCGGCGCGCGGCCGGTGAGATAACGACTGTAGTTCTCGATCCCGTTGCAGACGCCGGTGGCCTCCAGCATCTCAAGGTCGAAATTCGTGCGCTGCTCCAGCCGTTGCGCTTCCAGCAGCTTGCCTTCATCGACAAGCTGTTTCAGCCGGGTCTGCAATTCCGCCTTGATGCCCTTGATCGCCTGCTGCAGCGTCGGGCGCGGCGTCACATAGTGGCTGTTGGCATAGATGCGGATCTGGCGGAAATTGTCCGTCTTTTGTCCCGTCAGGGGGTCGAATTCGGTGATCGCCTCAAGCTCGTTTCCGAAGAAGTCGAAGCGCCAGGCGCGGTCCTCAAGGTGCGCGGGCCAGACCTCGACCACGTCGCCGCGCACACGGAAGCCGCCGCGCTGGAAGGCCGCGTCCAGTCGTTTGTATTGCTGCGCGACAAGCTGGCTCAGGAACTCCCGCTGGTCATAGCTGTCGCCCACGACCATGTCCTGCGTCATCGCCGAATAGGTCTCGACCGAGCCGATGCCGTAGATGCAGGACACCGAGGCCACGATGATGACATCGTCGCGCTCCAGCAGCGCGCGCGTCGCCGAGTGGCGCATCCGGTCGATGGCCTCGTTGATCTGCGATTCCTTCTCGATATAGGTGTCCGACCGGGGGACATAGGCTTCGGGCTGGTAATAGTCGTAGTAGCTGACGAAATATTCGACCGCGTTGTCGGGAAAGAAGCCCTTGAATTCGCCGTAAAGCTGGGCAGCCAGCGTCTTGTTGGGCGCCAGGATGATCGCCGGGCGCTGCGTCGCCTCGATCACCTTGGCCATGGTGAAGGTCTTGCCCGTGCCCGTCGCGCCCAGCAGCACCTGATCGCGTTCGCCCGCCTGCACGCCCTGGGTCAGTTCGACAATGGCCGTCGGCTGGTCGCCTGCAGGCTGGAATTCGCTTTTCATGACGAAGCGCCGCCCGCCCTCCAGCTTGGGGCGGGTGACTTCGATCGGGCGCGCGACCGGCGCGTTGGTGTTGTTGTGACCCATGGGCGACCTTTGTGCGGCAGAGCCTTAAGGTGTGTTCCCCGGCGCGAAAGTCAACCGGGACTGCTGACGGTTTGCGGCAGCAGGGGGCGCTTGCGCCCCCTCTTGGCCTGCGGCCAATTCACCCCCTGAGGATATTTCGCACAGAAGATAGGGCTAGCGTTTGAACCGCGTCGGCTGCAATTCCGCCCAACTCTGGCCGCCGTCCAGTTCCTCGGCCAGGATTTCCGCGGTGACCGGGCCAAGGGTAAAGCCTTGGTGGCCATGGCCGAAATGGGCCCAGAGGTTCGGCTGGTCGGGCACGCGGCCGATCACCGGCAGCATGTCGGGGATGCAGGGACGGCGGCCGGTCCAGGGTTCGGCCTCGACCGGGCTGCCGATGTCGAACAGTTCCCGCGCGGCCTTTTCGCCGTGCTTCAGTTGCGGCGGCGTCAGGCGCGGGTGGCTGGTCAGTTCGGCGGCGGTGGCGATCCGCAAGCCGCGCCGCATCGGCGACAGCACGACCGAATTGCCGAAATCCGCAATCGGGTGGTTCGGCGGTGTCTCCATGCGGTAATGGCGGTGATAGCCGCGCTTGAAGACCATCGGCACGGTCAGGCCGAAACGCTGCAGCAGCATGGGCGACCAGGGGCCAAGTGCCACCACGGCATGTTCCCCTTCGGCCTCGCCAGCCTGCCAGCCCTTGCCCGCGCGGCGCAGGTCGCCCGCGTCGCCGTTGACGATCCGCCCGCCGCGCCTTTCGAACAGGCTCGCATAGGCTGCCACCAACCCGCCGGGATCCGAGCAGGTCCAGGCATCGGCCCAATGGGTCGCGCCCTCGACCTCGATCTTGATCGCCGGCTCTAGGGCGCGCAGGGCCTTGCCGTCCATCAGCTTGGCCTCGACCCCGAATTCATCCATGAACCGCTTGGCGGTGACGCGGGCCTTTTCCATCCGCGCCGGCGTGCGATGCACCTCGATATAGCCGTCGCGGCGGATGATGTTATCGGCGCCCGCAGCCTCGACCAGGGGCGTGTGGCGTTCGGTCGATTGGCGGATCAGCTTGCCCCAGACCAGCGTGGCCCGGCGATGACCCGCGGGAAGCGAGTTGATGGCATAGGTCCAGACCGCGTTCAGTTGCGACAAGAGGCCCGGCAGGTTCCATTTCACGTCATAGCCGCGCCCCATGGCGATCTGGATCAGCGCGCCGGGCGCCAGCGGCATGGCATAGGGCTCGACCGCCTCGGTCTGGATCAGGCCGGCATTGCCATAGCTGGTTTCGCGCCCCGGCACACCGCGTTCGACAATCGTCACCTGATGCCCGCGCGCCTGCAGCGCCAGGGCGGTCGTGACGCCCACCATGCCCGCACCCAGAACCAGAATTTCCGCCATGATCCTTCCCCTGGCCAAGTTTCGGTCAGGGATGCAGACATTCCAGAAACCGGCAAGGATTATCGGACGATCTTCGGCGACCCCTCAAAACTTTGCAAGATTCAGGCGAAAAGCTCGCGGCAGAAGCTCAATCCTTCGACCAAAGCGTCCACTTCCTGCGTGGTGTTATACATCGCGAATGACGCCCGCGCGCTGGCGGTGATTCCGAAGAATTCCATCAGCGGCATGGCGCAATGGCTGCCCGCGCGCACCGCAATGCCGCGCTTGTCCAGGATCGTGGACAGGTCATGGGCATGGGCGCCCTGCATGGTCATGGAGAAGATCGCGCCCTTGCCCGGCGCGTCGCCCTGGACCTGCAGCCAGTTGAGGCTGCGCAGCCGGTCGCGGGCATAATCACGCAAAGACCGTTCATGGGCGGCGATGTTCTCCATCCCCAGGTCCATCAGGTATTCCAGGGCCGCGCCCAGGCCGATCTGGTTGACGATGCCGGGCGTGCCCGCCTCGAACCGCAGGGGCGGGTCGGCATAGTCGATGGCTTCTCGCGTGACCGTGCGGATCATGTCGCCGCCGCCCATGAAGGGCCGCATCTCGGCCTGACGTTCGCGGCGGATCCACATCGCGCCCGACCCCGAGGGGCCGTAAAGCTTGTGCCCGGTGATGCAGTAGAAATCGACGCCAAGCGCCGCCAGATTGACCGGCATATGCACCGCCGCCTGCGATCCGTCCGCCAGCACCGGCACATCGGTGCCCCGCGCGATGGCGCCCACATCGACGATGGTGCCCGTCACGTTCGACATATGCGTGACGGCGATCAGCTTCGTGCGCGGCGTGACCGCCGCCAGCACCTTTTCCGGTGGCAGGCTGCCATCGGCTTCCGGCTCGACCCATTTCAGCACGACGCCTTGCCGTTCGCGCAGGAAATGCCAGGGCACGATATTGGCGTGGTGTTCCAGCACCGACAGGACGATCTCATCCCCCGCCTGCAGGCGCGGCGCGGCCCAGCCATAGCTGACAAGGTTGATGCCTTCGGTGGATCCGCTGGTGAAGATCACCTCGTCTTCATGCGGGGCCTTCAGGAAGCGGGCGATGATCGCGCGGACGCGTTCATAGTTTTCCGTCGCCAGGTTCGACAGGAAGTGCAGGCCCCTGTGGACATTGGCGTATTCGCCTTCATAGGCGCGGGTGATCGCGTCGATCACCTGGCGCGGCTTTTGCGCGCTGGCGCCGCTGTCCAGATAGACCAGCGGGCGGTTGTTCACCTGACGCGACAGGATCGGGAAATCGGCACGGACGGCATCGACATCAAAGCTCATTGCGGCATCTCCGGCATGATCCCAAGGGCGGCGGCCAGAAGGGACAGCACGAAACCGGCGGCAATGGCGGTTCCGATCAGCCCCAGCGTGACCTTCAACAGGCTTTGGAAGCCGTGCAGCGCCTTGGTGAAATGCACGGTCAGCCACAGGAACAGAGCCGTCGCGGCAACGCCCAGCAGCCCGGCCACGACAGGAAGAACCAGCGACAGCACAAGCTGGACGGCCTGGACCAGCAACAGCAGAACCTCGATCCAGACGGTCAGCAGCAGCGCGTCCTCGAACCGACCGGTGCCGCCGAACATCCGGCCGACGCCTGACATCAGGCCCGCCGCCAGCACGATGGCGCCGATCTGCATCACCGCAAAGACCATGGGTTGCTGGCTCAGCATGACGACCTGGACGCCATCCTCGGCCGGGGCGGCGAAGATCGCCGCGGCAAGCGACGCCAGCAGGGCCGAGATCGACACGGCGGCCAGCAGCGCCATCCAGCGCGCCTGCAGCGGCCAGTTCTGCCCGATCAGCAGGCGCGCCGTGCCCTGCGGATCGCGGAACGACAGGCCGACCAGGGTCTTGAAGTCGTCGAAACTCATCTTCGCCTCGCCAGTGCCGACATGCCGGCGCCCCAGATCATCAGAAAGCCAATGCCGCAGACCGCCTGCGCCAGCGTCAGCGCGGGCCCCGGTCCCACCAGCCCGGAAACCAGCCCGGCCAGCAGCATCGCGGGCGCGACTGCCAGCAGCGCCCAGAACAGCGCCAGCCTCGAATCCTCCTGCGTCAGGTGCCAGGGCGTCAGGCGGGACAGGATCGTCATCAGCGATGCCAGGGCATAGGCCAGGATCGGCATCATGAACATCACCGCCACCAATGCGCCCCCCATCCGCGCCTGGAACGGAACCGAAGGGTCAAGCTGCGCCAGACGTGCATTGGCGGGGCCCTGCGCGATCAGGAAGATCAGCATCGCGGCCATCAGCACCACAAGCTTGACCCGTTCCGGCATGGCGGAAAGGCCCCGCACCACCCGGCGCGGGGCCCACCAGCTTTGCAGCATCCGGGGAAGAATCCCCCCCGGCGCGCGTCTTACTGAACCGCGTTCAGGGTCAGCCACAGGTCAAGCCGTTCGTAGATGCGGTCACGCAGCGCCTCGTCCTCGACCTCGGCCAAGGCGTCCGCCAGGAAGGACAAGACCAGGAACACGATGGCCCGTTCGCGCGGCACCCCGCGAGAGCGGAGATAGAACAACGCTTCCTCGTCGATCGCGCCGGTGGTCGAGCCGTGAGAGCATTTCACGTCGTCGGCATAGATCTCCAACTCGGGCTTGGCCAGGAATTGGCTGCGTTCGTCCAGCAGCAGCGCCTGACTGATCTGATAGCCGTCGGTCTTCTGCGCGCCGGGTTTGACCAGGATCTTGCCTTGGAACACGCCCTCGGCCCCGTTCTTCAGCACCTTCTTGAAGACCTGGCGACTTTCGCAGCGCTCGGCTCCGTGGGTGATGAACACCGTGTCGTCCTGGTGGAAGGGCGCCTTGCCGCCATCGCCCAGAACGGCGGCGGCGATATGGGCCACGGCGTCGTCGCCCGCGATGTCGATCACGGCTTCGTTGCGCATCATCGTGCCGTTCACCGACAGGGTGAAGGACTTGAACTGCGCCTTGGCCGCGACACGGGCGAAGATATGGCCGATGCCGACCTTGGGATCCACCGCGCGCTTCGAGCCGACATGGTGGAACCGCGCTCCGGGGGCCAGATCGACCTCGATCACGCTGTTCGACCGCGCGCCCGACATGCCGGTTTCCAGCAACGTCAGTTCGGCGCCTTCCTCGATGCGGATGACATGGTGCCAGATCGCGTCCGCGCTGTCCGAGGCGCGGCGATGCACCACATGCACCGGCTTGGTGGGCGTCGCCGTCACGCGGATCAGCAGCCCGTCGCGCGCGGCGGCGGTGTTCAGCGCCGCAAAGGGACGCTTGACCGGCTTCTGGCCCGCCGCTTCCAGCGTGCCATACAGATCCGCCGCCCAGCTTGCGCCTGCATCGGCCTGGGCCAGGGTCGCGATCTCGATCCCCTCCAGCGCCAGGTCGTCGGACGCCGCCTCGTCGAAGACGCCATCGACAAAGACAAGCGTCAGCTTGTCCAGCCCGTCGAACAGCGGCGTTTCCTGCGCATCCGGCACCGCCAGCACGGCAGGTTCCGGCGCGTTGAAGCCGCGCGGGTCGGTATAGCGCCAGTATTCGTCGCGCGGACCGGGCAGGCCCATGTCCTGCAACCGCGCCAGGGCGTCCTGACGCGCCGGTGCCGTAAACCCGCCCTGCGGCAGGCTCAGGCCCGCCAATCGCGCATCAAGCGCGTTGGCGGGCTTGGACGCACCCTCGACCGTGGGGGTCTGGTCCTTTGCCTTGATTGCCAGGTCCGCCATTAGCCGGCCTCCGCTAGCAGGTCGCCATAGCCTTCTTCCTCGACCTGCAGGGCCAGTTCCGGGCCGCCGCTTTTCACGATGCGGCCGTCCGCCATGATATGGACCACGTCCGGCTGGATATGGTTCAGCAGCCGCTGATAGTGCGTGATGACCAGGAAGCTGCGGTCGGGCGAACGCAGCGCGTTCACGCCATCCGACACCAGCCGCATCGCATCGACATCAAGGCCCGAATCCGTTTCGTCCATGATGCACATGCGCGGTTCCAGCATGGCCATCTGCAGGATCTCGTTGCGCTTCTTCTCGCCGCCCGAGAAGCCCACGTTGACCGGGCGCTTCAGCATCTCGGGGCTGATCTGCAGTTCCGCCGCCTTGGCGCGCACGACCTTCAGGAAATCGCCCGAGGAGAGCTCCTCCTCGCCCCGCGCTTTCCGCTGCGCGTTCACGGCGGTGCGCAGGAAGGTCATGTTGCCGACGCCGGGGATTTCGACCGGATACTGGAAGGCCAGGAACAGGCCTGCGGCCGCGCGCTCCTCGGGCTCCATGTCCAGCAGGCTTTCGCCGTCCAGCGTGGCCGTGCCTTCGGTCACCTCATAGCCGTCGCGGCCCGACAGGACATAGGACAGCGTCGATTTGCCCGACCCGTTCGGCCCCATGATGGCATGGACCTGACCGGCGGGGATCTCCAGCGACAGACCCTTCAGGATCTGCTTGTCCTCTTCCTCAAGCTTGATGTGCAAGTTGTCGATTTTCAGCATCTTTTCCTCATCAGATGGTGGCGGCGGTGCCGAAGCCACGGCACCATCATCAAATCCGTTCGCGGCCTTAGCCGACCGAACCTTCCAGCGAAATGGCGACCAGTGCCTGCGCCTCCATGGCGAATTCCATTGGCAGGGCCTGCAGGACTTCGCGGCAGAAGCCGTTGACGACAAGGGCCACGGCCTCCTCCTCGTCCATGCCGCGCGAACGGCAATAGAACAGCTGGTCGTCATCGACCTTGGAGGTCGTCGCCTCGTGCTCCACGCGGCTGCTGGTATTCTTGACCTCGATGTAGGGCACGGTATGCGCCCCGCACTTGTCGCCGATCAGCAGGCTGTCGCACTGGGTATAGTTGCGGCTGTTGGTGGCGCGCGGGTGCATCGTCACCAGCCCGCGATAGGTGTTCTGCGCTTGGCCCGCCGAAATCCCCTTGGACACGATGCGCGACCGGGTGTTGCGGCCCAGATGGATCATCTTGGTGCCCGTATCGGCCTGCTGCCAGTTGTTGGCGATGGCGATCGAATAGAACTCGCCCTGCGATTCATCGCCGCGCAGGATGCAGGACGGATATTTCCAGGTGATCGCGCTGCCGGTCTCGACCTGCGTCCACATCACCTTGGCGCGGGCCTCGCGGCAGTCGGCGCGTTTGGTGACGAAGTTGTAGATGCCGCCGCGGCCTTCCTCGTCGCCGGGAAACCAGTTCTGGACGGTCGAGTATTTCACCTCGGCATCCTCCAGCACGACGATCTCCACGACCGCCGCGTGAAGCTGGTTGGTGTCGCGCTTGGGCGCGGTGCAGCCTTCCAGATAGCTGACATAGCTTCCCTTGTCGGCGATGATCAGCGTGCGTTCGAACTGGCCGGTGTTTTCCGCGTTGATGCGGAAATAGGTGGACAGTTCCATCGGGCATTTCACGCCCTTGGGGACATAGACGAAGGATCCATCCGAAAACACCGCGCTGTTCAGCGTGGCGAAATAGTTGTCGGACTGCGGCACGACCGATCCGAGGTATTTCTTCACCAGTTCGGGATGCTCGCGGATCGCCTCGCTGATGGAACAGAAGATCACCCCTGCCTTGGCGAGTTCATCCTTGAAGGTCGTCCCGACCGAGACCGAGTCGAACACCGCATCGACGGCCACGCGGCGGCCTTCGGTCGCGGCGATCGCCATGTCCACGCCAGGCGAGGGCGAAGCCCCTTCGACCCCGGCAAGGATCATCTGTTCCTTCAGCGGGATGCCCAGCTTTTCATAGGTCGCCAGCAGCTTCGGATCGACCTCGTCCAGGGACTTCGGCTTCACTTCCATGCTTTTCGGGCGGGCATAGTAATACTGGTCCTGATAGTCGATCTCAGGATAGTTCAGCATGGCCCATTTCGGCTCGGTCATGGTGACCCAGCGGCGATAGGCTTCCAGCCGCCATTCCAGCATCCATTCCGGCTCTTCGTTCTTGGTCGAGATCAGGCGGACAATGTCTTCGTTCAGCCCCTTGGGGGCATAGTCCATCTCGATCTCGGTTTCCCAGCCGTATTTGTAGCTGCCAATGCTTTGCACGGCCTCGACCGTTTCCCGGTCGACGCCCTCGCGCACTTCAAGATCGATGGTTTCAGTCATCCCTTGTCCTTCCCAAGGCTGGGGCTTGGCCTAGCCGTTGCGTTCGCGCCAGCGTCCATACGCGCTTTCCCACGCATCCGCAAATCGGTTCACCTGATCGTCGCCCAAAGCCGGGCTTATCGAGATCCGAATTGCCGATTGCGCGGCCTTATCGTCAAAACCCATGGCCTGCAAAACTCCGCTGGCCCGGACCTTGCCCGATGAACAGGCCGACCCCGCCGAAATGGCAAAGCCCGCCAGATCCATCTGCATGACCTGGGTTTCACCTTTCCATCCCGATGTAAGAAGGCAAGTCGTGTTCGGCAAGCGCTTCGCGCCCTTTCCGGCGACGATTGTGCCAGGAAGGGACAGCAGGCGTTCCTCCAACGCGTCGCGCCGCGCGGCGACCTGATCCCACAGCCCCGCCTCCAGGTCTTTCTGCGCTGCGGTGGCGGCGGCGGCGAATCCCAGGATGCCCAGAAAGTTCTCGGTCCCGCCCCGGCGGCCCTGTTCCTGGCCGCCGCCCCGGATCATCGCCTCGACATCGGTGCCGCGCTTCACCACCAGGGCGCCGATCCCCTTGGGGCCGCCCAGCTTGTGCGCGCTGACGAAGCCCGCCGTGATGCCCAGCCAGTTGAAGGCGAAGGGAATCTTGCCGAAAGCTTGCGTCAGGTCACTGGACCCCAGGCCCTGCGGCAAGTCCTGGATCACCCCGGTTTCATTGTTCGCCAGTTGCAGGCTGGCCTTCGCGGGATCTGGCACCGCAACGATGCCATCACCGTCCACCGCCAGATCCTGTTCGCACCAGACCTTGATCGCGCTGTGTTCAACCGGCGCGCAGTGGATCCCCCTGCCCGCCAGCACCATCGCCGCGGCCTCGGTCGTGCCGGATGTGAAGATCACATCCGCCCCTTCCGCCCCAAGCGCCGCCGCCACCTGTTCGCGCGCGCGCTCCATCGCCATCTTGGCCGCGCGTCCTTCGGTATGGACGGATGACGGGTTGCCCACGATCTCCATCCCTTCGCGCAGCGCGGCCTTCACCTCGTCGCGCAGGGGGGTGGTGGCGTTCCAGTCGAGATAGGTTCTCATGCCAGCGCACCCGCGATCTTCTGCGCCAGCCTGCGGGCCACGGCGTCCTTGCCCATGCGCGGCCATTCCTCGGCGCCTTCGTCGGTGATGACGGTGACGGCGTTTTCCGTGCCGCCCATGATGCCGGTGCCTTCGCTGACATCGTTGGCGACGATCCAGTCGCAGCCCTTGCGCAGCCGCTTGTCGGTGGCATGGGCGACCACGTCATTGGTTTCCGCCGCAAAGCCCACCACCAGCCGGGGACGGCGCGCGCCCGCCTGGCTGATCCAGGCAAGGATGTCGGGGTTTTCGGTCATCTCCAGCGACGGGGGCTTGCCCGATCCGTCCTTCTTCATCTTCTTTGCCGAGGAATTCCTGATCCGCCAGTCGGCCACCGCCGCAGCCATCACCGCGGCATCCGCAGGCAGCGCAGCCTCGACCGCGTCGCGCATCTGCCGGGCGGTCTGGACGCGGATCACCTCGACGCCCTCGGGCGGCGGGACATCCGCCGGGCCCGTGACAAAGCTGACCCGCGCGCCCAGGTCGCGCAAGGCCGCCGCAATCGCCGTCCCCTGCGCGCCCGAGGATCGGTTGGCGATATAGCGAACCGGGTCGATGGGTTCGTGCGTCGGCCCCGAGGTCACGATCACATGCCGCCCCGACAGCGCGCCCGTGCGGACCTGCGCCTCGGGCAGCAGCTTCAGGGGTTGCGGAACCAGTTCCTCGCGGATGGCCTCCAGGATCGCCTCGGGTTCCGACATGCGCCCCGTGCCGTATTCGCCGCAGGCCATGTCGCCATCCTCGGGGCCGACGAACAGGATGCCATCGTCGCGCAGAACCCGCAGGTTCCGCTGCGTCGCCGGGTGGTGCCACATCCGCACGTTCATCGCCGGTGCCACCAGCACGCGCTTGTCCGTCGCCAGCAGCAGCGTGGATGCCAGGTCATCGGCCAGTCCATGCGCCATCTTCGCCAGCAAGTCGGCGGTGGCGGGCACCACCACCACCAGGTCGGCGTTGCGCGACAGCTGGATATGGCCGATCTCGGCCTCGGACGCGATGTTCCACAGGCTGTCATGCGCAGCCTCGTTCGCCAGCACGGACAGGGTCATGGCCGTGGTGAACTGCGCGCCAGCCTGTGTCAGGACGGGCGTGACGGCTGCCCCCTCGGCCCGGATCAGGCGGATCAGGTGGGGCACCTTGAAACCCGCGATGCCGCCGCCCACGATCAACAGGATCCGCTTGCCCTTCATCTTGCCCCCTTGGCGATACGCATCAGACACATAGCCCCGCCGCCCCTTCGTCGCAAGCAAGGGCCGCCCGTTAACCTTTCCTTAAACCGGCCCCGTTAACCATTCCCGGAACGCAAAGGGGAAGCCATGGTCGCAATCGCCTATTCCGTCGCCTTCGAGGGGATCGAGGCGCGGCTGGTGGAGGTTCAGTGTTCGGTCGCGGCGGGCCTGCCGGGCTTTGCCATCGTAGGCCTGCCCGACAAGGCCGTCAGCGAGGCGCGTGAACGCGTCAAGGCCACCTTCGGCTCGCTTGCCATCGCCATGCCGAACCGGCGGCTGACGGTGAACCTGTCGCCCGCCGACATGCCCAAGGAAGGGTCGCATTTCGACCTGCCGATTGCCTTGGCGATCCTTGCCGCGCTCGAAATCATCCCGGCCGAGGAACTGTCGCGCTGCGTGGCGCTTGGGGAACTTGCGCTGGATGGCAGGCTGGTCGCGGTGACGGGCGCCCTGCCCGCCGCCATGGCCGCGGCCGAGGATGACCGCGCGCTCATCTGCCCCCGCGCCTGCGGGCCGGAAGCCGCCTGGGTCGATGCCGTCCCCGTCCTGGCCGCCGTCACGCTGCGCGAGGTTATCGACCACCTGACCGACCGCGCCCCCATCGCCCGTGCGGCACCCGGCATGATCGGCGACGCTCCCTTCGGCGGCTGCCTGTCCGAGGTGAAGGGCCAGGAACGCGCCAAGCGTGCCCTGGAGATCGCGGCGGCAGGGAGACATCATCTGCTGATGGTCGGCCCTCCCGGCGCAGGCAAGTCGATGCTGGCCGCCCGCCTGCCCGGCCTGATGCCGCCCCTGGTGGCAGCCGAGGCGCTGGAAACATCCATGATCCATTCGCTGGCGGGCACCTTGGACGACGGCGGCATTTCCCGCCGCGCGCCGTTCCGCGAGCCGCACCACACGGCATCCATGGCCGCCATCGTCGGCGGCGGGCGCGGCGCCAAGCCGGGCGAGATCAGCCTTGCCCATAACGGCGTCCTGTTCATGGACGAATTCCCCGAATTTTCCCGGCAGATGCTGGAAACCCTGCGCCAGCCCATTGAGACGGGCGAGGTCGTGGTCGCCCGCGCCAACGCCCATATCCGCTATCCCTGCCGCTTCCTGCTGATCGCGGCGGCAAACCCTTGCCGTTGCGGCTATCTGGCCGATGCCGCCCGCGCCTGTCCGCGCGCGCCCACCTGCGGGCCGGACTACATGGGCAAGATCTCGGGCCCGCTGATGGATCGCTTCGATCTGCGGCTTGAAGTTCCGGCGGTCAGCTTCATGGACCTGGAACTGCCCTCGGGCGGGGAAACCTCGGCCCAGGTCGCGGTGCGTGTCGCAGCAGCGCGGGACGTGCAGGCGGCACGGTTCCGCAATCATCCGCATGTGCGCGTGAATGCCGAAGCCTCGGGCGGGCTGCTGGACCAGATCGCCGCGCCCGACGAGGAAGGCCGGGCGCTGATCCTCAAGGCATCGGAACGGCTGGGCCTGACCGCGCGCGGCTATCACCGCATCCTGCGCACGGCGCGCACCATCGCCGATCTGGCCGGCTCTGCCGCCGTCCGCGCCCCGCATCTGGCCGAGGCGATCAGCTATCGCCTGCCCTTCGTAGCAGGCGGTTGATCGGGGGCGGCTGACGAATTGCGCATCCTGCAAGCCGTCGCTAAGGCAGGCTGACCGGCCAAAGGCAGAAATCTCCATGCCCCCACTCAGCGCCCAGATCGGCGGCATCCTGACCGCCTGCGCCTTGCTGGCGACGGTTCCGCATCAATACGGGGCGGGTCAAGCCTTCGCCATCATCGCGGCCATGCTGCTGGTCGGGGCCGTGACGCTGTTTTCGCTGACCGCGCGCCTATCTCGGCTGGCTTTCGTCGTGGTCGGGCTTCTTCTTGTCGCCTGGGCGGCTGTCACGCGGACCGACTGGGCGGAAGCCACCCTGACCGCCACGACGCGCGGCGGCTTTGTCATCGCCCTGTTCACCGCCCTGTCCGCCCTGCGCAGCGCGGCCATCGGATCGCAGGCGATCCTGGATTGCGGGCGCTTCCTGGCCCGTCAGCCGCCCGGCCGCCGCTATCTGGCGCTGACGGTCGGCGGGCACCTGTTCGGGCTGATCCTGCTTTACGGCTCGATCTCGCTGCTGGGATCCCTGGCGGCCGAAAGCACCGCGCGGGAAGCGGACGGCGACCTGCGCCGCCACCGACTGCGCCGGATGCTGGTGGCGATTCAGCGAGGCTTTGCCTCGACGCTCTGCTGGTCGCCGATGGGGCTGTCGATTGCCGTGGCGATGACGGTTGTCCAAGGCGCATCCTGGCCGAAAGCCGTTCCCTTCTGCCTGGTCAGTTCCGCCCTGATGATCGGCATCGGCTGGCTGCTGGACACGATCTTCAAGCCGCAACTCAGCGCCCCGCCTCCGCCGCGGGCGGTGGAAACCGACAGTTGGCTGCTGCGCCTGCGCCCGCTGCTGGCGCTGCTGGGCATCGTCGTGGGCAGCACCCTTGCGCTGCATGTCGCGACCGGCGTTGCCGTGACGGGCGCCGTGATGACGGTGGTGCCGCTGATCGCCATGACCTGGATCCTGATCCTGCCACCGGCACCGGGCGGACGCGGAGCGACGCTCGCCTCCCGCGTCGGCCAGTTCGCCACGCGGGAACTGGCGGGCTATAGCGGAGAGATCATCCTGCTGTTCATGGCGGGCTTCATCGGCAGCCTGGGGTCATTCCTGCTGGTGCCGGTCATGCAGGCGCATGGCCCGGACCTGTCGGCGGTCCCGTCGCTGCTGATCCTGGCGGCCCTGGTCTGGATCATTCCGCTGACCGGCCAGATCGGCATGAACCCCATCTTGGCCGTGTCGCTGCTGGTGCCGCTGCTGCCGACGCCTGCCGCGCTTGGCATCCATCCCACGGCCCTGGTCACAGCCATCACCGGGGGATGGGCGCTCAGCGGCAATACCTCTCCCTTCACCGCATCCGTCCTGCTGGTCGGCAGGCTGGGCGGAGTGGATGCGCGCCATGCCGGGATGCGGTGGAACGGGCTTTATGCGCTGGTCACCGGCGCGGCGCTGACCCTGTGGGTGCTGATCGCCGCGACCCTTCTGTAGGGCCGCGGCGTTCCGTTTCACTCCACCTCGACCAGCAGGTCTTTCGCGTCGATCTGCTCGCCGGGGCGGACATGGATGGCCTTGATGGTGCCGTCGCGGTCGGCGTGGAGGCCGGTTTCCATCTTCATCGCCTCGATGGTCAACAGCAGGTCGCCCTGGTGGACCTTCGCGCCCGCCGTGGCCGCGACCGAGGCCACCACCCCCGGCATCGGCGCGCCGACATGGCCCGCATTCGACGGGTCGGCCTTGGGCCGCGCGGCCTTGGTGCCGGTGGCCTTGCGGTTCGGCACGCGGACCTGGCGGGGCTGGCCGTTCAGTTCGAAGAAGACCTTGACCTCGCCCTTCTCGTCCGTGTCGCCCAGGGTCAGCAGGCGGACTTCCAGCGTCTTGCCGGGGTCGATCTCGACGCTGATCTCGTCGCCCGCCTCCATGCCGTAGAAGAAGTTCCTGGTGGGCAGGGTGCGGACGGGGCCATAGGTCTCGTGCCGGGCCATGTAGTCGGTGAAGACCTTGGGATACATCAGGTAGCCGTTCAGGTCCTCATCGTCGATCTCGACACCCAGCTCGGCGGACAGCTTCGCGCGGGTCGCCTCGATGTCCACGGGCGGCAGATGCGCGCCGGGGCGGTCGGTGATCGGAGCCTCGCCCTTCAGCACCTTCCGCTGCAGCGCCTCGGGCCAGCCGCCGGGGGGCTGGCCCAGGTTGCCCTTCATCATGTCCACGACGCTGTCGGGGAAGCTGACCTCGGTGGCCGGGTCCAGCACCTGCGCGGGCGTCAGCCCCTGGGCGACCATCATCAGCGCCATGTCGCCCACCACCTTGGACGACGGCGTGACCTTCACGATATCGCCGAACATGCGGTTCACGTCGGCATAGGCCTGCGCCACCTCGTGCCAGCGGTCCTCCAGCCCCATGGAGCGTGCCTGCGCCTTGAGGTTGGTGAACTGCCCGCCCGGCATCTCGTGCAGGTAGACCTCGGAGGCCGGCGATTGCAAGCCGCTCTCGAAGGCCGCGTAGTTCTCGCGCACGCGTTCCCAGTAGTTGCTGATCTGGCGGATCGCCGCGATGTCCAGCCCGGTGTCGCGCTCGGTCCCCTCCACCGCCTCGACAATGGAGCCCAGGCAGGGCTGCGAGGTGCCGCCCGAGAAGGCGTCCATGGCCGCATCGACCGCGTCCACCCCCGCCTCGGCCGCGGCCAGGATCGTCGCGGCGGCCAGGCCCGAGGTGTCGTGGGTGTGGAAATGGACGGGCAGGCCCACCTCCTCCTTCAGCGCCTTGATCAGGATGCGCGCAGCGGCGGGTTTCAGCAGGCCCGCCATGTCCTTCAGGCCCAGCACATGGGCACCGGCGGCCTTCAGGTCCTGCGCGGTTTTCACGTAATAGGCCAGGTCATACTTGGACCGGTCGGGGTCCAGCATGTCGCCGGTATAGCAGACCGTGCCTTCGCAGATCTTGCCGGTCTCGATCACCGCGTCCATGGCGACGCGCATGTTCTCGACCCAGTTGAGGCTGTCGAAGACCCGGAACACATCGACGCCGGTGTCCGCCGCCTGCTTCACGAAGGAGACGACCACGTTGTCGGGATAGTTGGTGTAGCCCACGCCGTTGGAGGCGCGCAGAAGCATCTGCGTCATCAGGTTGGGCATCCGTTCGCGGATGTCGCGCAAACGCTGCCAGGGGCATTCCTGCAGGAAGCGGTAGGCTACGTCGAAGGTCGCTCCGCCCCAGCATTCGACGCTGAACAGTTGCGGAAGGTTCGCGGCATAGCTGGGCGCCACGCGGATCATGTCGATGGACCGCATGCGGGTCGCCAGCAGCGACTGGTGGCCGTCGCGCATGGTGGTGTCGGTCATCAAGAGGCGCGTCTGATCGGCCATCCAGTCGGCCACGGCCTGCGCGCCCTTTTCCTCCAGCAGTTGCCGCGTGCCGGGCGCGGGCTCGGCCCTGGGCGCGGGCGGCACGGGCGGGCGGGCTTGGGCGGGCGGCAGCGGGCGGCCCGCCGTCTCGGGATGGCCGTTCACGCTGATGTCGGCCAGATAGGTCAGGATCCGGGTGGCCCGGTCCTGGCGCTTGTCGAACTGGAACAGTTCGGCCGTGGTGTCGATGAACTTGGTCGTATAGGTGTCGTCGAGGAAGGTCGGGTGCTTGAGCAGGTTGATGACGAAGTCGATGTTCGTCGAAACCCCCCGCACCCGGAACTCGCGCAGCGCCCGGTCCATGCGCCGGATCGCCTGCTCGGGCGTCTGTGCCCAGGCCGTGACCTTGACCAGCAGCGAGTCGTAATAGCGCGTGATCACGCCCCCCGAATAGGCGGTGCCGCCGTCCAGGCGGATGCCGTTGCCGGTGGCCGACCGATAGGCGGTGATCCGGCCATAGTCGGGGATGAAGTTGTTCAGCGGATCCTCGGTGGTCACACGACACTGCAGCGCGTGGCCCGAGAGCGTGATGCCCTCCTGCGAGGCCACGCCGGTCGCCTCGGCCAGCGTCGCGCCCTCGGCGATGCGGATCTGGGACTGCACGATGTCGATGCCGGTGACCTCCTCGGTTACGGTATGCTCGACCTGGACGCGCGGGTTCACCTCGATGAAGTAGAACTGCTGGCTGTCCATATCCATCAGGAACTCGACCGTGCCCGCGTTCTGGTAGCCCACCGCACGGCCGATCTTCAGCGCCAGCTCGCAGACCTCGGCGCGCTGCTCGTCGGTCAGGTAGGGCGCGGGCGCGCGCTCGACGACTTTCTGGTTGCGGCGCTGCACGGTGCAGTCGCGTTCATAAAGGTGATAGAGACCGCCATGGGTGTCGCCCAGAAGCTGCACCTCGACATGGCGGGCGCGCAGGATCATCTTTTCCAGATAACCCTCGCCATTGCCGAAGGCGGCCTCGGCCTCGCGCCGGCCTTCGCGGACCTTGTCCACCAGCTCGTCCGGCCCATTGATCGGGCGCATCCCGCGTCCGCCGCCGCCCCAACTGGCCTTCAGCATCAGCGGATAGCCAATCTCGGCCGCCTCGCGCTTGATGGCCTCGAAGTCGTCGCCCAGAACCTCGGTCGCGGGAATCACCGGCACGCCCGCCGCGATCGCCACGCGCCGGGCACTGGCCTTGTCGCCAAGCGCGCGCATGGTGTCGGCACGCGGGCCGATGAAGGTGATCCCGGCAGCCTTGCAGGCGTCCACGAAGTCGGGGTTTTCCGACAGCAGGCCATAGCCCGGATGGATCGCGTCGGCGCCCGACTCCTTCGCCACCCGGATGATCTCGGGGATGGACAGATAGGCCGCCACCGGCCCCAATCCCTCGCCGATGCGATACGCCTCATCCGCCTTGAAGCGGTGCAGGCCCAGCTTGTCCTCCTCGGCATAGACGGCGACCGTCTTCTTGCCCAACTCATTGGCCGCCCGCATCACGCGGATCGCAATCTCGCCGCGGTTGGCTATCAGGATCTTTTGAAACATCGCGGTTCCCCTTCGAAGTTGGCGGGAGACTAGCGATGCTGCAGCGCAGCGCAAGCGGCACCCGAGGTCGCCTGCAACAAAAGGTTTACGCTAGGTCGTGTTCGCCTGATGTTCCCATTTTGCGGTTGCTTTTTGGAACCGCGCCCCTATCTGATGCGCTTGGTCTGCCAGGGACATGTCATGGAACAGAAGTTCATCGAGGTTCGCGGCGCGCGCGAGCATAACCTGAAGGGCGTGGACATGGACATTCCGCGCGACCAGCTGGTGGTGATCACCGGCCTGTCGGGCAGCGGCAAGTCGTCCCTCGCCTTCGACACGATCTATGCCGAGGGCCAGCGCCGCTATGTCGAAAGCCTGTCGGCCTATGCGCGCCAGTTCCTGGACATGATGGGCAAGCCGGATGTGGACCATATCAGCGGCCTGTCCCCGGCGATCAGCATCGAACAGAAGACGACCTCGAAGAACCCCCGTTCAACCGTGGGCACAGTCACGGAGATTTATGACTATCTGCGGCTGCTGTTCGCGCGCGCAGGCACGCCCTATTCCCCCGCCACCGGAATGCCGATCGAGGCGCAGCAGGTCCAGGATATGGTGGACCGGATCATGGAGATGCCGGAAGGCACGCGCGCCTATCTGCTGGCGCCCATCGTCCGGGACCGAAAGGGCGAATACAAGAAAGAATTCCTGGAGCTTCGCAAGCAAGGTTTCCAGCGGGTCAAGGTGAACGGCCAGTTCTACGAACTGGACGAGCCGCCCACCCTGGACAAGAAGTTCCGCCACGACATCGACGTGGTGGTGGACCGCATCGTCGTGCGCGAGGGGCTGGAAACGCGCCTGGCCGATTCGCTGCGAACCGCGCTGGATCTAGCCGACGGCATCGCCATCGTCGAAACGGCGGCGGATGAACCCGAGCGGACGACTTTCAGCGAAAACTTCGCCTGCCCCGTCAGCGGCTTCACCATCCCGGAAATCGAGCCCCGGCTGTTTTCCTTCAACGCGCCGTATGGCGCCTGCCCGGTCTGCGACGGGTTGGGGGCCGAACTGTTCTTCGATGAACGCCTTGTGGTCCCCGATGCCGCGCTGTCGGTGGAAAAGGGCGCGATTGCCCCCTGGGCCAAGTCGAAGTCGGCATATCTGACGCAGACGGTCAATGCGCTGGCCAAGCATTACGGGTTCGACAAGAAGACCAAATGGAAAGACCTGCCGGAAGATGTGCGGCGCATGTTCCTGCACGGATCGGGCAGCGAGGAGATCGAGTTCCGCTTTGACGACGCGGGCCGCGTCTACAACGTGCGCCGGGTGTTCGAAGGGGTGATTCCCAACATGGAACGCCGGATGCGAGAATCGGACAGCCAGTGGGTCCGGGAAGAATTCGAGCGTTACCAGAACAACCGCCCCTGCGGCGCCTGCCACGGCTACCGCCTCAAGGACGAGGCCTTGGCGGTCAAGATCGCGGGCAGCCACATCGGTCAGGTGGTCGAACTGTCGATCAAGGAGGCCCTGGCCTGGATCGAAGCCGCGCCCCAGCATCTGTCCCGCCAGAAGAACGAGATCGCCCACGCGATCCTCAAGGAAATCCGCGAGCGGCTTGGCTTCCTGGTGAACGTGGGCTTGGACTACCTGACGCTGTCGCGCGCGGCGGGCACGCTGTCGGGCGGCGAAAGCCAGCGGATCCGGCTGGCGTCGCAGATCGGCAGCGGGCTGACGGGTGTGCTGTATGTCCTGGACGAACCCTCCATCGGGCTGCACCAGCGCGACAACGACCGCTTGCTGGACACGCTGAAGGGGCTCCGCGACCAGGGCAACTCGGTCATCGTGGTGGAGCATGACGAAGATGCGATTCGCCACGCGGATTATGTCTTCGACATGGGGCCGGGCGCGGGCGTCCACGGCGGCACGGTGGTCAGCAGGGGCACGCCCGAGGAAATCGCCGCCGATCCGGCCAGCCTGACGGGACAATACCTGTCGGGCGCACGCGAAATCCCCGTCTCTGACGAACGCCGCAAGGGGAACGGCAAGGCGGTAAAGGTCGTCAAGGCCACGGGCAACAACCTCAAGGATGTCACGGCGGAGTTCCCGCTGGGCAAGTTCGTCTGCGTCACCGGTGTGTCGGGCGGCGGCAAGTCCACGCTGACCATCGAGACGCTGTTCAAGACCGCCAGCCTGCGCCTCAACGGCGCGCGCCAGACCCCTGCGCCGTGCGAGACGATCACGGGGTTGGAGCATCTGGACAAGGTCATCGACATCGACCAGCGGCCCATCGGGCGCACGCCGCGGTCGAACCCCGCGACCTATACCGGCGCCTATACGCCCATCCGCGACTGGTATGCGGGCCTGCCCGAATCGAAGGCGCGCGGATACAAGCCCGGCCGGTTCAGCTTCAACGTCAAGGGCGGCCGCTGCGAGGCCTGCCAGGGCGACGGCGTCATCAAGATCGAGATGCACTTCCTGCCCGATGTCTACGTCACCTGCGAGACCTGCAAGGGCAAGCGCTATAACCGCGAAACGCTGGAGGTGCTGTTCAAGGGCAAGTCCATCGCCGACGTGCTGGACATGACGGTCGAGGACGCGCAGGGCTTCTTTTCCGCCGTTCCCGCCATCCGCAACAAGATGGACGCGCTGATGGAGGTGGGCCTCGGCTACGTCAAGGTCGGCCAGCAGGCCACCACCCTGTCGGGGGGCGAGGCGCAGCGCGTCAAGCTTGCCAAGGAACTGTCGCGCCAGTCCACCGGCAAGACGCTGTACATCCTGGATGAACCAACCACCGGCCTGCATTTCGAGGATGTGCGCAAGCTGCTGGAGGTGCTGCACCGGCTGGTGGACCAGGGCAATACGGTGGTGGTGATCGAACACAACCTGGATGTCATCAAGACCGCCGACTGGATCATCGACATCGGCCCCGAAGGCGGCGACGGCGGCGGGCGCATTGTCGCGACCGGCACGCCCGAGGACGTGGCGAAGGTTCCCCAAAGCCATACGGGCCGCTATCTGGCACCGATGCTGCGGCCTGCGCGGGTCCGGGCGGCGGAATAGGCGGTCCTACAGCATTTCGGCAATCCCCTGACTTGCCGAAATGCTGTAGGCTTTTGTTTTTGCGCATTTTCGGACGCAAAACCGGGATCCGCTTTTGCTGAAAATGCTTTAGCCGGGCTGCCCGACCACAATCCGCTGAACGGTGCAGCCCGATTCGTCGCGGCCCAGGTCGGGCAAGTCCGGCTGCGTCTCGAACCCGGCGCAAAGGCGGACGCTGTCGGGCGCGACCAGTTCGATCCGGTAGGGGCCGCCGGTAAAGGGGTCGGCCAGGCGCGGCGTCATCGGGCAGGCTTCGGTGGGCGTCGGGTCGGTGCCCACTCGGCCCGCCTGCTGCGCCTTGCAGAACAGCAGCGACTGGATTTCGGACAGGTCGCGCTGACGTGTGCCGTCGCGCTTTTCCGCCCTGCCCTGCGCCGGTCCGCCGGTCGCGACAATGCCCGCGACCAGAACCGCCAGTGACAGCGCCGTCAGCGCCCAGACGGGCCAGGGCCTAGCCATCCAGATCCTCGCGATAGCAACCGGCGACCAGCAGACCTGTCACGGCAACCAGGGCGCATTTCGCCGCCAGCCGGGGCGTCAGGTCGCCCGACAGGAAGGCATAGACGACCGACACGACATCGCCCAGCAGCACCAGGGCGGCGGCAAGGATCGTAACCGAGGCAAAGACGCGCCGCGCCTGCGACCGCCGCCGCTGATCGCCCTGCCCCATGCGTCGGGCCATGCGGTGGTCCAGCACCACGAACAGCGGCAGGAAGGCCAGGATGGCGGCGATGGAAAAGCGCATGGACCAGCGGTCGGGCGCGGCGCTTTCGGCAAGGTCGGGGATGGCCCGGTCGATGACCTGGAACCCAAGGCTCAGGACATGGAAGCAGACCAGCACCAGGGCGATCATCAGCAGCGCGTAAAGCATCGCCTCGCGCGCCGAGACATAGGGGCGCGGACGCGGCACCGGCGGCAGGCCGCCCCCGTCCTGCCAGGCTGACATCGCGCCCTCGATTTCCGGTGCCGTCCAGCCGGCCTGTTGCAGCGCGGCACGGATGCGCGTGCCCTCATGCCCCGCTGCCAGGGCATCGCGCACGAAGTCTGATAACTGCTCGGCTGCGGCCATGGGTTTTTCCCCTGCTTATGGCCCGCAGGTTCACGTGCCTTGCAGGCCTCTGTCAACGCCCGCAAAAATTTCGTCACAAAGATGATTTTTCCTCTTGCACCCCCCGCCGCAGTCCCATAAATCACCGCTCACCGAAGGCGAGACAGTAAGACGAAGCGCCCGAGGGAACAGGATGCGGGCGTAGCTCAGGGGTAGAGCATAACCTTGCCAAGGTTAGGGTCGTGAGTTCGAATCTCATCGCCCGCTCCAAAAACAAAAAGGCCGGACCTTCGGGTCCGGCCTTTTTGTTTTGGCACTGCGCGAAATTCAGGAAGCAGGGACAGCATGTTATGCAGTTGCATGTTCTGCAATGGTCGTGACATATACGTCCCAGCGGACTCTGGCCTGCTACGTGCAAAAACAAGACGATGAACAAGATCCAGACCAGAGTCTTGGACGAGCGACCCAGAACCAACTACGCAAACAGTGAAGGCGTGCTTGTCTTCCTCACACGCATGCCATTAACATACCGGGACGCCCGACCATTCAACATTGTCTTTACACTGTCAAGTTGGGGGCAAGAAGGTAAGAGGGTAAGATGCCGACCCGTGGCGAATTGCCCCAACTCTTGATCCAGGCCGGCCTGTCCCTTCTGGACGAGGAAGGTGCCGAAGGTCTTACGCTGCGCCGGATTGCCGCACGCGCGGGCGTGTCCCATGCCGCCCCCGCCCATCATTTCGGCGGCCTGCCGGGGTTGAAGGTCGCCATCGCGACACATGGTTTCCAGACCTTTCTGGGTGATCTGGCCGCGGCCCGCGACAGTCTTCCCCAAGGCACCGACCCCTTCCAGGTGCTGCTGACGGTGAACCTGGCCTATATCCGCTTTGCAGAATCGCGCAGGGCGCTGTTCCGGCTGATGTTCGACCAACTGCCCACGCAGGATCCTGACCTGCACAAGAGCGTCTTGGCCAGCTATTTCCTGCTGAAGGATCTCTGCGCGGCCCTTGTGACGGACCGCCCGGCGGTCCCGCTTCTCACCGCAGTCTGGGCCCTGACCCATGGCTATGCGGCGCTGAACATGGACAGCGCCTATCCACCCGGATCGCCGGTCCAGCTTTCGACATATGAAGACGCCCTGCGCCTGCTGGTCGGCTGACCGGCAGGCGCAGGCTATCGTTCAGCCGTCCACGCGGATGCGGGCGTTTGTGGGGTCGTAGGGGCTGTCCTCGGTCACTTCGGCGTCCCACAACTCGCGGAACATGCGGACCTTCAGCTTCGTGCCGGGCGCCGCCAGGTCGGGGCGGACATAGCCCATGCCGATCTGCTTGCCGAAGGCCACCGAATAGCCGCCCGAGGTCAGGCGCCCGACCCTCGCGCCGTCGAGGAAGATCCCCTCGCGCCCCCAAGGATCGGCGTCCTGCGGCCCGTCGATCAGCAGCGTGACGCACATCGACCGGATGCCCTTGGCCTCCATCGCGGCCTTGCCACGGAAGTCCTTGGACAGGTCCACGAAGCGGTCCAGCCCGGCCTCCAGCGGGGTCGCGTCGCGGCCCAGTTCCGTCCCGAAGGCGCGATAGGATTTTTCCTGCCGCAGCCAGTTCTGCGCCCGTGCGCCCACCAGCGTCATGCCCAGCGGCTCGCCCGCCTCCATCAACTGGTCGAACAGGTGGTTCTGCATCTCGATCGGGTGGTGCAGTTCCCAGCCAAGCTCGCCCGTATAGGCGACGCGGATGGCGTTGACAGGCACCATGCCCAGCTCGATCTGTTTCGCCGACAGCCAGGGGAAGCGCTTGTTCGACAGCGCGGTTTCCGGCTGCGCGTCGCGGATCAGCTTGGCCAGGATGTCGCGGGACGCCGGACCCGCCAGGGCAAAGACGCCCCACTGCGTCGTCACATCCTGGATGCTGACGTATTCGCCGCCCGCAGCCATGAAGTCCTCGGCCGACTTGACCAGGTGATCGCCGTCATAGGCCGCCCAGGCTCCTGCCGACACAAGGTAATAGCTGTCCTCGGCCAGGCGGACGATGGTGTATTCGGTCCGCGTCGTGCCCGCCTCGGTCAGCGCATAGGTCAGGTTGATGCGGCCGACCTTGGGCAGCTTGTTGGTGGTCAGCCAGTCGAGGAAGGCCGTCGCACCCGGCCCCTTGACCATGTGCTTGGCAAAGGCGGTCGCGTCGATCAGGCCCGCCGCATTGCGGATCGCCTCGGCCTCGGCCTTGGCATATTGCCACCAGCCGCCCCGGCGGAAGCTGCGCGATGCGTGGTCGTCGAAGTTCTGCGGACCGTAGTAGTTTGGACGCTCCCAGCCATTTACATGACCGAACTGCGCGCCGCGCGCCTTCTGCCGGTCATAGGCGGGCGAGGTGCGCAGCGGGCGGCAGGCTTCGCGTTCCTCATCCGGGTGGTGCAGGATGAAGACGTGTTCATAGGCTTCCTCGTTCTTGCGAGCCGCGTATTCGGTCGTCATCCAGCCGCCATAGCGGCGCGGATCCAGCGATGCCATGTCGATCTCGGCCTCGCCCTCGACCATCATCTGGGTCAGGTAATGGCCGACGCCGCCCGCCGCCGTGATCCCGAAGCTGAAGCCTTCGGCCAGCCACATGTTGCGCAACCCGGGCGCGGGGCCGACCAGCGGATTGCCGTCGGGCGTATAGCAGATCGGGCCGTTGTAGTCGTCCTTCAGCCCCACGGTTTCCGAGGTCGGCAGACGGTGGATCATCGACATGTATTCTTCCTCGATCCGTTCCAGATCCAGCGGGAACAGGTCGGCGCGGAAGGATTCGGGCACGTCATACAGGAACCGCGCCGGGGCGTTGCGCTCATACGGCCCAAGGATCCAGCCGCCGCGTTCCTCGCGCACATACCATTTCGCGTCGGCATCCCGCAGGACAGGGTGCTCGGGGTTGCCCTCGGCGCGCCACTTCACCAGGGCCGGATCGGGCTCGGTGACGATATACTGGTGCTCGACCGGGATCGCAGGGATCTTGATGCCCAGCAGGCGCGCGGTGCGCTGCGCGTGGTTGCCGGTGGCGGTCACGACATGCTCGGCCCGGATCTCGAAGGTTTCGCCCGATCCGACGAGGTTGCCGCCCTTTTCCACCAGCTTCTCGCAGGTGACGATCCATTCGGACCCGGTCCATTTGTAGCCGTTGACCTGAATCTTGCGCTCGATGGTGGCGCCGGCCATGCGCGCGCCCTTGGCCATGGCCTGCGTCACGTCGGCGGGGTTGATATAGCCGTCGGTCGGGTGGAACAGCGCGCCCTTCAGATCCTCGGTGCGCACCAGCGGCCAGCGGTCCTTGATCTGCTGCGGCGTCAGGAACTCATGCTCGATCCCGACCGTCTCGGCGGTGGCGGAATACAGCATGTATTCGTCCATCCGACCTTGGGTCTGCGCCATGCGCAGGTTGCCGCAGCGGGTGAAGCCCGCGTTCAGCCCGGTCTGCGCTTCCAGTTCCGCATAAAGCTTGACCGAATAGTCGTGAATATGGGTCGTCGCATAGCCCATGTTGAACAGCGGCAGCAGGCCTGCCGCGTGCCAGGTGGATCCGGCCGTCAGCTCGTCGCGCTCGACCAGCATCACCTCCCACCCGGCGCGGGCCAGATGGAGCGCGATGCCGCAGCCGACCGCGCCGCCTCCGACGACAAGAACCTTCACATGCGACTTCATTCGCGCGACTCCTTGGTGTGTTGTTGGGTCGTTACTGCCACGGACGCCGCCCGCCGTTCCGATAGGCCCGACCTATAATGGCCAAAAACGACATGCTGCAACGCAGCACTTGTGCGAATCCGTCACCGTCCATTAGGGTGCGCGCCACCAAAGGGGGGACGGGATGCAGATCTGCCGCGACAAGGGGGCGATGCGCAACTGGCGTGGGCAGGCGGGCCGCGTGGCCTTGGTGCCGACGATGGGCGCGCTGCATGACGGGCACCTGTCGCTGGTAGCCCATGCCCGCGCCTGGCTGGACGCGCAGGGCGGCGGGCGCGTGGTCACGTCGATCTTCGTGAACCCCACGCAATTCGGTCCGAACGAGGATCTGGCGACCTATCCACGGGATGAGGAAAACGACATCGCCCTGCTGGAACAGGCGGGTTGCGACGCGGTGTTCCTGCCCTCGGTTGCCGAGATCTACCGCCCCGGCGCGCAGACGGTGGTCGAGGTGACAGACCTGTCGCGGATGCTGATGGGCCGCTTGCGTCCCGGCCATTTCCGGGGTGTGGCGACGGTCGTGACAAAACTTTTCAACATCGTGCAGCCCGACGCTGCGGCCTTTAGGGAAAAAGACTACCAGCAGCTTGCCGTGATCCGGCAGATGGTCGCGGACCTGGACGTGCCGGTCGAGATCCTGCCCGTCCCCACCGTACGCGAATCCGACGGGCTTGCCATGTCGTCGCGCAACCGCCGCCTGTCGCCCGCCGAACGCGCCGCCGCGCCGGTGCTGAACCGCGCTTTGGACCGGGCCGCGCAGATGGTGGCCGATGGCGCGGGCCTGTCCGCCGTCCGCGCCGAGCTGCGCCGCATCATCGGGGCGGAACCCCTGGCCCAGATCCGTTCCATCGACATCCGCGACGCCGCCACCCTGTCGCGCATCGCCACCATCCAGGCGCCCGTGGTGATCCTGCTGGCCGTCCGCTTTGGCGAGGTGCTGCTGATCGACCAGCGTGTCGCCCTTCCGAAAGGCGCCCCCCATGTCCGTTGAAACCCGCATCAAGCGCGTCACCGCGCCAGAACTCGCGTCCCGCAAGGGCGCCATGCCCGTCGTCGCGCTGACCGCCTATACCGCGCCGATGGCGGCCGTCGTCGATGTCCATGCCGACCTGATCCTGGTCGGCGACAGCTTGGGCATGGTGATCCACGGCTTGCCCTCGACCGTGGGGGTGACGATGGAGATGATGATCCTGCACGGCCAGGCGGTGGTCCGGGGCAGCCGCCGGGCCATGGTGGTGGTCGACATGCCCTTCGGCAGCTACGAGGAAAGCCCCCAGCAGGCCTTCCGAAACGCCGCGCGTATCATGGGAGAGACGGGCTGCGGTGCGGTGAAGCTGGAAGGCGGCAGCCGCATGGCCCCCACCGTCCGGTTCCTGACCGAACGCGGCATCCCGGTGATGGGCCATGTGGGGCTGCTGCCGCAAACCACGCATACCCTCGGCGGTTTCAAGACGCAGGGACGCGATCCGGCCAGTTGGCCGCAGCATATCCAGGATGCCGCCGATGTCGCGCAGGCGGGCGCCTTCGCCATCGTGGTCGAAGGCGTGGTCGAACCCTTGGCCGACCGCATCACCGAGGCCGTGCCGGTGCCCACAATCGGCATCGGCGCATCCGCCCGCTGCGACGGGCAGATCCTGGTCCTCGACGACATGCTGGGCCTGAGCGACCGCGTGCCGCGCTTCGTGCGCCGGTTCGCCGACCTAGGCGCGCAGGCGGATCAGGCCATCGTGGCCTATGCGGCAGCGGTGCGCGAGCGGAGCTTTCCCGGCGATGAGAACGTCTATCGGTGAAGCCTAGCCTGCCTCGGTGAAATCGGCGGTCCGCGCCAGGCGCGACAGCGTCAGCGGCACCAGCAACAGCAGCGACAGGCCCAGATAGATGACGGAAAAGCTGGCATGTTCCGCCAGGAAGCCGATGCTGCCGGGCGCCAGCAGGATCCCGGAATAGCCCATGGTGGTGACGACCGACAGCCCGATGCCATGCGCCAGTCCCGGCACGTTGCCCGCCGCCGAAAAGGCGATCGGCACCATGTTGGCAATGCCGATGCCCGCCAGACCGAAGCCCGCGATGGCAGCCCAGGGCACGGGCGCCAGCGCCGCCAGCGCCAGCCCCGCCATGGCGATCAGCGCACTGGTGCACAGCGTCCTGACGGCACCAAAGCGCCCCCTGATCCCGTCTCCCAGAAAGCGCATGACGGCCATCGTGCCCGCGCAGGCGGCAAAGCCCCATCCCGCCACCGCCAGCGAGGCTCCCATTTCCCGCTGCAGATAGACCGCCGCCCAGTCCAGGATCGCCCCTTCCGGGATCATGCAGGCCAGCGCCATCACCCCGATCAGATAGGGGAGCGGCGTGCGCGGCAGGCGCAGCGGCTGGTGCCTGTGTTCCCCCGCCGGATTGTCGTGCAGCAGGTGGGGGAACGCCAGGGTCAGGACAATAGCGACGGCCAGCGTCACGATGACCGCATGGGTCAGCTCGCCCAGGGTCTGGATCGCCATTCCCCCCAGTCCGGCCCCGGTCAGTCCGCCAAGGGACCAGAAGCCGTGGCAGGACGACATGATGGCCCGCCGCCGGGCGCGTTCCACCGCGATCGCATTGGCGTTCATCGCCACGTCCATGCCCCCGATCAAGCCGCCGAAGGCCAGCACCGTCATGGCGGCGGCCCAGGCAGTGGGGGCAAGCGAGATCCAGATCAGGCTGGGCGTGAACAGGGCGGCCGCCAGCTTGACCGCATGGGCCGACCCGCGCCGCGCGACAAGACCGCCGAACACCGGCATCAGGCAGACCGATCCAATCCCAAGCGCCAGGACAAGCAGCCCGGCCACGGATTCGCCGATCCCCAGCCGCGCCATCATGGCGGGCAGCTTCGGCGCCCAGCTTCCGACCACAAGGCCGTTTGCAAAGAACAGCGCCGACACCGCCCACCGTGCCTGGCTTCCCACAAGGGCCGTGCGGGCCATGTTCCGCCTCATCTTCTGTGCAAGAATATCCCGGGGGGAGTCCCCGGCACGGGGACGGGGGCAGCGCCCCCGCCTTACAGCATCGACGGCACGACCAAGTCCGGCGGCCGATGCCCGTCAGCGAAGGTCTTGATGTTGATGATGACCTTTTCGCCCATCTCAGCACGGCCCTCGACCGTGGCGCTACCCATATGCGGCAGCAGGACCACGTTTGGCAATTCGCGCAGGCGGGGGTTGATCTCGTGCCCATGCTCGAACACGTCAAGGCCCGCGCCTGCGATTTCCCCCGCGCGCAGCATCCGGGTCAGGGCGTTTTCGTCGATCACCTCGCCGCGCGAGGTGTTGACCACCACCGCCGTGGGCTTCAGCAGCTTCAGCCGCCGCGCGTTCAGCAGATGGAAGGTGGATGGCGTATGCGGCGCGTTCACGCTGATGATGTCCATCCGCGCCAGCATCTGGTCCAGGCTTTCCCAATAGGTCGCCTGCAATTCCTGCTCGATCTCGGGGCGCAAGCGCTTGCGGTTGTGGTAATGGACCTGCATCCCGAAGACATTGGCCCGCCGCGCCACCGCCTGTCCGATCCGGCCCATGCCCAGGATGCCCAGGCGGCGCCCGCCGACGCGGCCGCCCAGATGCGCGGTGGGCGCCCAGCCGCCCCAGCGGCCCGCCTGCATTTCCGCCATGCCTTCGGGGATGCGGCGGGTGACGCCCAGGATCAGGGCCATGACCATGTCGGCCGTGTCCTCGGTCACGACGCCGGGGGTGTTGGTGACCAGGATGCCGCGCTGCCGGGCGGAATGAACGTCGATGTGGTCCACCCCCGCGCCGTAATTGGCGATCAGCTTCAGCCGCTCGCCCGCCTGGGCCAGCATGTTGGCGTCGATATGGTCGGTCACGGTGGGCACCAGCACATCCACCCCGCGCATCGCGGCCGCCAGATCGTCGCGCGACATCCGGGCGTCGTCATCGCGCAGCACCACGTCGAACAGTTCCTTCATGCGCGTCTCGACCGCCTCGGGCAGGCGGCGCGTCACGGCGACGCGCAGTTTCTGGCGCGAGGGTTGAGGGCTGTGCATGATGGCCTCACTTTCTCGATGTCATGTCGGGGCGGCCTTTCAAAAGGACGCCGATTTTGGCAAACTGCCCGCGATATGGGGCAGGCACAAGACCCCATCGGGGCGCCTTGCGGCCCCGGCAAAAGGGGCAGAACGGATCGCCAAGAGTGGTCGGCAGGAACGGACGGAACATGCGGATACGGACGCTATTGGGTGGCGGGGCAGCGATTGTGGCGGCATCGGTGGGGCTGGCTCTGGCGCAGGCGGACGGCGTGCCGCAATCGGCGGACGCCCGGATCGTCCGTGTGCAGGACGAAGGCGCCGGAGTGGCGCGTGGTCCCGTCACCAACCTTCCGGTGCCGCGCTATGTCAGCCTGAAGGGATCGGAAGGCAACGCGCGGCGCGGCCCCAGCCTGTCGCACCGCATCGACTGGGTGTTCCGCCACGCCGGGATGCCGCTGCGCGTGGTCGCCGAATTCGGGCACTGGCGCCGGGTCGAGGACAAGGACGGCGCCGGGGGCTGGATCCACTATGCCCTCCTGTCGGGCGTGCGCACCGCTCTGGTGACGCAGGACATGGTCGAGTTGCGGAGCCGTCCGCACCAGGACGCCGACATCGTGGCACGCGCCGAAATGGGCGCCATCGTCCGCCTGGGCGAATGCAACCCCGGCTGGTGCCGCGTGTCGGGCGGCGGCCAGCGGGGCTGGGTGCCGAAATCCGCGATCTGGGGCGTGGATCCCGATGAGGTGCGGGACTGAGAGAAACCCGGCGGGACAAGGAAACGCATGCGTTTCCCCGCCGGCGTGAGCTGGTTCCGCCAGAAACGTCGCCACCCTGAACCCCGTAGGCCGACGCCCGACCCGGTGGGCGAGAAGCGCCCGCCTAGGGGCGGGGCGGGCTTTTGAAACCCGGCGGCACGGGTGGATAGGCCATCACGTGGCGAAGGCGATGGCCTTCGCCAGTCGGGTGTTGTAAAGCCTTTTACGCCAGCCCCCGCCCTCGCAGCAACGCATCCACCCCCGGCATCCGCTGCCTGAAGGCCAGCCACAACTGGTCCGCCGGGGCGGATCCACCGCGCGACAGGATCGTCTCCTCCAGCCGCCGCGCGGTGGCCGGGTCGAAGATGTCGCCCGTCTCCTCGAAGGCGGCGAAGGCGTCGGCGTCCATCACCTCGGACCACATGTAGCTGTAATAGCCGCTGGCATAGCTGTCTCCGCTGAAGACATGGCTGAAATGCGGCGTGGCATGGCGCATGGGGATGGCCGCTGGCGCGTCCAGACCCGCCAGCACCTGCGCCTGTTCGGCCATGGGATCGGCGGGCGGATCGCCCCGGTGGAAGGCCAGATCGACAAGCGCGCTTTCCAGGTATTCGGTCGTCGAGAACCCCGCATCCGCCTTGCCTGCCGCCAGCAGCCGGTCGCGCAGATCGGCAGGCAGCGGCTGACCCGTCTGGTAATGCCGCGCATGGGCATCCAGAACGGCGGGCTGTTCAAGCCAGTGTTCGTAAAGCTGGCTGGGCAGCTCCACGAAATCCTGTGCGACCGCCGTGCCCGAGATCGAGGGCCAGGTCACGTCCGACAGGATGTGATGCGTCGCATGGCCGAATTCGTGGAACAGCGTGCGCGCATCGTCCCAGGACAGGAAGGCGGGCGCGCCGGGCTGTTCGGGTGGAGTAAAGTTGCAGACATTCACTACGATGGGCCGCTGGCCTGCGGCGATCTTGTGCTGGACCTGCAGGGACGAACACCAGGCGCCCGACCGTTTCGAGGGCCGCGCGAAGTAATCGCCCACGAAGATCGCCATCAGTTGCCCGTCCCGCGTGATCCGCCAGGCGCGGGCATCGGGCGACCACAGGGGCTCATCGAAGGGCTGGAACTCCAACCGGAACAGGCGGTGCGCCACATCCATCATGGCCGCCAGCATCGCGTCCAACGTCAGGTAGGGCTTTACCTGATCCGCGTCGAAGTCATGCTCCTGCCGCCGCAGGCGTTCCGCATAGAACCGCCAGTCCCAGGGTTCCAGGGCGCCGTTCACGCCGTCCTCGCGCAGCATGGCGGCCAGCTTGGCCCCGTCGCTGGCGGCGCGCTGGCGGGCAGGCTGCCAGACCTGCCCCAGCAGGTCGGCCACGCGGTCGGCGCTGCCCGCCATCTCGGGCTCCAGCTTGAAGGCGGCGAAGTCGGCATAGCCCAGCAGGCGCGCGCGTTCGTTCCGCAGGGCCAGGATTTCCGTGACCAGCGGCAGGTTGTCCGTCCCCTCGCCCCCGGCACCCTGCCCGGTGCCCCGTGCGGTCCAAGCGCGGAAAGCCACCTCGCGCAGCGCGCGGTCGCTGGCATATTCCAGGAAGGGCACGATCAGCGACCGGGACAGGGTGACGACCTGCCCCCCTGTCCCCCGCGCCACTGCCGCCGCGCGCATGGATTGCAGCAGCCAGTCGGGCAGGCCCGCCAGCCGGTCATCGGGGATTTGCAGGACGTAATCGCGTTCGTCCGCCAGCACGTTCTGCGAAAACTGTGTGGTCAGCACGGCCATGCGGGCGCGGATCTCGGCCATGCGGTCGCGCGCCGCGCCCTTCAGCCCGGCACCTGATCGGGTCAGCCCACGCAAGGCCAGTTCGGTAATACGGCGGTCTTCGGGCGGCAGGTCGCCTGCCATGGCCATAACCGCCTTCACGCGGGCATAAAGGCGCGGGTCCATGCCTGTCTTGCTGTTATAGGCCGCAAGCCGGGGGGCGAAGTCGCGTTGCAGCGCCTCTCGCGCGGGGTTCGAATCGGTGCTGGCCAGCGTGTAGAAGATCGACAACACGCGGTTCAGCCCATCCTCGGCTGTTTCCATCGCGGCGACCGTGTTGGCGAAGGTCGGCGCGTCGGGATTGGCCGCGATCGCCTCCATCGCGGCCTCGGCGGCGGCCAGTTCGCGGTCGAAGGCGGGGGCGAAATCAGTGTCGGCGATCAGGTCGAAGCGGGGCAGCCCCTCGGGGCCGGTCCAGCGGGTCAGGTCAGAGTTCATGGCGCCTCCTTGTTGCCATGAACCTAAGGGGCGGGCGCGCCGCCTTCCAGACCCGATCCGCAGACCGGGCAATCCGGGCGCCGTGCCGTGCCGATCATACGGCTTTCGCCGTAAAGCCCGTCGAAAATCAGCATCCGCCCGCGCAATCCCTGCCCCGCGCCGGTCAGGTGCTTGATCGCCTCAAGCGCCATCAGGCTGCCGACGACGCCGGGCAAGGGGCCGATCACGCCTGCCTCGGCACAAGGCGGCGCAAGGCCCGGTGCCGGGGCCGTGGGGAACAGGCAGGCGAGGCACGGCCCGCCCCGCGCGGGATCGTACATCGTGACCTGCCCTTCCCATTGCGCAATCGCCCCGGCGATCAACGGGACGCGGGCCGCGACGCAGGCGAGGTTGACCGCCTGCCGGACGGCAAAGCTGTCGGTGCCGTCAAGGACAAGATCGTGCTGCGCGACCAGATCGGCGTCAGCCTCGGTGATGCGGCGCGGCAGGGCCGTGACAGTGACATGCGGGTTCAGCGCGCGCATCGCATTGCCTGCAGCTTCGGCCTTGAGTTCCCCGCGATTGTCGCCGCGAAAGATCACCTGTCGTTGCAGGTTCGACAGGCTGACGCGATCATCATCCGCGACCGTGATGCGCCCCACGCCCGCCGCCGCCAGGTAAAGGCAGACCGGCGCCCCCAACCCGCCCGCGCCGACCACCAGCACGCGCGCGTCGCGCAGGCGCATCTGGCCGGGGCCGCCGATCTCTCGCAGGACCAAATGGCGGGCATAGCGGTCCAGTTCGGCGTCGGACATCCCCGTCTGCGGAAGGGCGGGCGCTTCGACCGGCATCGCCCGCGCGCGAAGCCGCCCCAGCGCCGCGCGATAGGCCAGCACCAGTGCCGCCAATCCGCCCGCCACCAGCCAGCCGCGCGCCGATCCGCCAAGCGTCGCCCCGATGCCGGGTGCGACCAGATGCGCAAGAACGATGGCGGCCCAGATCAGGGCCAGAACTGCCAGCGTCACGCGACGGGGCAGCCCGAAGACCCATCCCGCCACCGCAATCCCGATCAGCAGCCACAGCCCCGTCATCGCCTCACGCCCCGGTCGAGCCGAAGCCGCCCGCAGCCCGCGCCGTTTCCCGACTGAAGGCTTCCACCACGGCAAAGCGGGGCCGCAGAACCGGCACGAAGATCATTTGCGCGATCCGCTCGCCCGGTTGGATGATGATTGGCGGAGAGCCCGCGGGGTTGCGGTTCCAGGTGCTGATCAGGATTTCACCCGTGTAATCAGGGTCGATCAGCCCGGTCGAATTGCCCAGCACCAGGCCGCGCTTGTGGCCCTGCCCCGACCGGGGCAGCACCAGCCCGGCAAAGGAAAAATCGTCGAAGGACAGCGCGATTCCGGCGCTGATCAGCACCGCCGGGGCCTGTGGCGCGATGGCAAGCGGCGCGTCGATGCAGGCGAACAGATCGACCGCCGCCGATCCCGCCGTCTGATAGGCGGGCAATCCCCAGTCGCGAATACGCGGATCCAATATCCTGACTTCCATGCCTGCCGTCCCTGCTATCCTGCGCCGTGGATAGCGGAAGCCGGTTAGACCTGCCAGCGCGGCTTGCGCTTGTCGAAAAAGGCGGCGATGCCTTCAGGCGCCTCGGATCCTTCCCAGACGGCGACAAGGCGGTCGATGCTGTCCTCGATCACCGTCTGGTCTATGCGCGGGCCAAGGGCGCGGCATTGCGCCTTGGCGGCGGCGACGGCGCCGGGGGCGGCCAGCAGGAAGGGCGCGACCTCGGATTCGACCGCCGCGTCCAATGCGTCGGAGGCGACGGCGCGCGCGGCAAGGTTCAGTGTCACCGCCTCATCCGCGCCGAACAGGCGGGCCGAGAAGAAGACGCGGCGCGCCTTGTCCTCGCCCATCCGCGCCAGAACATAGGGACCGATGGTGGCGGGGATCAGGCCCAGCTTCACCTCGGTCAACCCGAAGCGCGCCGTGTCGGCGGCGATGGCGATGTCGGCCACGGCCATCATGCCCACGCCGCCGCCGAAGGCGTTGCCATGGACACGCGCGATCAGCGGTTTCGGCAGCAGGTTCAACGCGGACAACATTCCGGCAAGGGTTCGCGCTCCGGCGCGGCGCGTTTCCGCATCGGCATCCATCTGCGCGCGCATCCAGCCCAGGTCGCCGCCTGCGCAGAAGCTTGCGCCCTCGCCCGCCAGAACGACCACGCGCACGGCGGGGTCGGCGCCAAGCCGGGCGGCGGCCTGGGTCAACTCCTCCATCATCCGCTGGGACAAGGCGTTGTGCTTGTCGGGACGGGCCAGCCACAGGGTCGCCACGCCGCGCGGGTCGGTGTCGATGCGGATCGTTTCAAACATGAGTCGCTCCCCTCAGGCTGCGTGCGAAGGCGGCGGCCTGCTCGATCACCGCCATGTCCAGGCCATGCGCGAATCCCTGCGCCGCCAGATGCGCGGCGACCTTTTCCGTGGCCACGTTGCCCGCCGCGCCCGGCGCATAGGGGCAGCCGCCCAGACCGCCGACCGCCGCGTCAAAGACCCGCAGGCCGCGCGCAAGACTGGCGTCGATATTCTGAAGCGCCCGACCCGCCGTGTCGTGGTAATGCCCGGCCAGCCGGTCGGCGGGCAGTTCCTCCAGCACCGCCGCCAGCATGGCGTCGATGGTCTCGGGACGTCCCTGCCCGATGGTGTCGCCCAGGCTGATTTCATAGCAACCCATGTCGCGCAGCGCCGCCGCCACGCGGGCGACATTGGCGGGCGAGGTCGGGCCGTCGAAGGGGCAGTCCGTCACCACGCTGACATAGCCGCGAACCGGAATGCCGTCTGCCTGCGCAGCCTGCGCGACAGGCGCTGCCCGTTCCAGGCTTTCGGCGATGGTCGCGTTAAGGTTGGCGCGGCTGAAGCCTTCCGAGGCACTGGCGAAGATCGCGATCTCGCTGGCCTGCGCGGCCTTCGCGCCCTCATAGCCCTTCATGTTGGGCGTCAGAACGGCATAGCTGATGCCGGGCGCGCGCCGGATGCCCGCCATGACCTGCGCGGCGTCCCCCATCTGCGGCACCCATTTCGGACTGACAAAACTGGTCACTTCGATGCGCCGGAAACCCGCTTGCGACAGCAGATCCACCAGGGCGATCTTATCCGCCGCCGGGATCAGGCGCTTTTCGTTCTGCAACCCGTCGCGCGGGCCCATTTCGAAGATTTCAACCGTCTCAGGCATCGGGAAGCTCATAGAAATCGCGTTCGTAAAGCTGCGGCTCGCCTTCTTGCGGCAGCGCGCGTTGAAAAGCGGGACGCGCGGTGCAGCGGTCGGCATAAGCCTGCAACGCGGGCGTCAGGCGGACAAAGCGGCCCGCCGTCCAGACCGACCAGCCGACGGCGCAATCCACGCCCGAAAAGCCGCTGGCCATCAGCCAGTCCTGCCCCTGAACCGTCTGTTCGACCAGCCGCAGCGCACGGCCCAGCCGCGCGGTTTCCAGCTTCATTACGGTCAGCGAGCGCGTGGCAGGATCGCGCAGCATCAGGTGACTTTGCGTCAGGTTGGCGATGTGCTGGCCGATGGTTTCCGCGAAATGCAGCCAGTCGAGCCAGCCCAGGCGACCATCCTCGCCCGGCGCGCGCCACAGATGGGGTCCGCGCGTTTCGCACAGGTATTCGACCATGGCCCCGGATTCGTGGATCACGTTGCCGTCGATCTGCAGCGCGGGGGCGCGCCCGACCGGGTGGATGGCCTCGTATTCGGCGGCGCGCATGTCCTTGCTGCGCAGGTCCATGACGCGCAGGGCGAAGGGCAGCTCAAGCTCGTTCAGCAGCCACAGGATGCGCATCGACCGCGACAGGGGGACATGCCAGAGGATGATCTCCTCGCCACCGTCCTTGACGGGGCCGCCCTGGGCAGGGGGCGAGGCATCGGTGGGGGCGGGATCAGGCATCCTCGTCCTCCAGCCGGATCAGGGGGGCGCCGGCCTCGACCTGGTCGCCCGCCTGGGCCAGCACTTCGGCCACCACCCCATCACGGGCGGCGGTCAGGCTGTGCTCCATCTTCATCGCCTCCAGCACGGCCAGCCGATCGCCCGCCTTGACCGTCTGGCCAGCGGCGACATGAACCGACTTCACCAGCCCCGGCATGGGTGACAGCGTCAGTGCCGCCCCTGCCCCAGCGTCCGCCTGCCGGTCCAGTGGATCGAGCGGCACCAGATGCAGGCTGCCCGCGCCGAAGACGCTGACGCCGCTGTCATGGGCAGTGATGCGGTGACGGCAGAGACTGCCGTCCACCCACCAGCGGTCGCCCTGCCAGCGGACCTCGTGCGGCTGGCCGTCCAGCGTGACGCGGGCGGCGCCGGGACCGAGCACCTCCAGCACGGCTTGCCCGTCCTGCCAGTGGATCGTGCGCCGCAGGGGCTGCCACAGGGTCATGCCGCCCTTGACCTGCGGGTCGGCCAAACCTGCCAGGCCGAACACCGCCAAGGCGCGGGCCGCAGGCTGGGCTTCGGATGCCGCGACAAGCGCGTCCAGGTCGCGGGCGATCAGGCCCGTATCGACCTCCCCCGCGCGAAACCCGTCGTGCCGGGTCAGGGCGATCAGGAAGTCCAGGTTCGTGACCGATCCCGCGACCTCGGTATCCACCAAGGCCGCCTCCAGAGCGCGCAAGGCGATGGCGCGCGTTGGGCCCCAGGTCACGACCTTGGCGATCATCGGGTCGTACCAGGGGCTGATCGTGTCGCCCTGCCGGACGCCGGTTTCGATCCGCGCGCCATCGGGAAAGCGCAGATGCGCCAAGCGACCGGTGGCCGGCAGGAAGCCAGCGGGGACATCCTCGGCGTAAAGTCGCGCCTCGAAGGCATGGCCGCGGATGGTCAGATCCTCCTGACGCGCAGGAAGGGGTTCGCCCGAAGCCACCCGCAACTGCCATTCGACCAGATCGACGCCGGTGATCGCCTCGGTCACGGGATGCTCGACCTGCAACCGGGTGTTCATCTCCATGAACCAGAAGCCGTCCGGCCGCAGGCCCTGGCTGCCGTCCACGATGAATTCGATCGTGCCCGCCCCGGCATAGCCGATGGCCTCGGTGGCCCGGACCGCCGCATTGCCCATGGCCTGACGCATCTCGGGTGTCATGCCGGGGGCCGGGGCTTCCTCGATCACCTTCTGGTGGCGGCGTTGCAGTGAACAGTCGCGTTCGAACAGATGCACAGCGCGGGTGCCGTCGCCGAAGACCTGCACCTCGATATGGCGGGGCTGCTGGATGTATTTCTCGATCAGCACGGCGGGGTTGCCGAAAGCGGTCGCAGCCTCGCCCTGCGCGGATTGCAGGGCCGTCGCGAAGTCCTGCGGGCGTTCGACAAGGCGCATCCCCTTGCCGCCGCCGCCCGCCACGGCCTTGATGAGAACCGGATAGCCGACTTGGCCCGCTTGCGCCTCCAGATGCGAGGGATCCTGGTTTTCACCGTGATAGCCGGGAACGACCGGCACGCCCGCCTCCGCCATCAGCGCCTTGGCGGCGTCCTTCAGGCCCATCTTGCGGATGGCGCTGGCGGACGGCCCGATGAAGACCAGCCCCGCCGCCGTGACCGCATCGACGAAATCGGGGTTTTCGGACAGGAAGCCATAGCCCGGATGGATCGCCTGCGCGCCGGTATCCAGCGCCGCCCGGATGATCGCGTCGCCGCGCAGGTAGCTGTCCTTGGGCGCCGGTCCGCCAATATGGACCGCCTCGTCGGCCATGGCGACATGGCGGGCGGCGCGGTCGGCGTCGGAAAACACGGCCACGGTGCGCACGCCCAGCTTGCGGGCGGTGTCGATGACGCGGCAGGCGATCTCGCCCCGGTTCGCGATCAGGATTTTCTGGAACATGGCGGCACCTGCGTGTGGCGGGCCAAGCCGGGGGCTTCGCGCCCCCGGACCCCCGCGGGATATTTGGACACAGAAGATGAACGACGCATCGGCCTACATCCTGAAGACGCCGAAGCGCGTGGGCTCGACGGGCGCGTTCAGGCTGGCGCGCAGCGACAGGGCCAGCACGTCGCGGGTCTTGCGCGGGTCGATGATGCCGTCGTCCCAGAGCCGGGCCGAGGCGTAGAGCGGGTGGCTTTGCCGGTCGAACATCTCGATGGTGGGGCGCTTGAACTCGGCCTCCTCCTCGGGCGTCCAGGTGCCGCCCGTGCGTTCGATCCCGTCGCGACGGACGGTGGCAAGGACTCCCGCCGCCTGTTCGCCGCCCATGACGCTGATGCGGCTGTTGGGCCAGGTCCAGAGGAAGCGCGGCGAATAGGCGCGGCCCGCCATGCCATAGTTGCCCGCGCCGAACGATCCGCCGACCAACATGGTGATCTTGGGGACGTTGGTCGTCGCCACCGCCGTCACCATCTTGGCGCCGTGGCGGGCGATGCCTTCGTTTTCGTATTTGCGGCCGACCATGAAGCCGGTGATGTTTTGCAGGAAGACCAGCGGGATCGACCGCTGCGAACAGAGTTCGATGAAATGCGCGCCTTTCTGCGCGGCCTCGGAGAATAGGACGCCATTGTTGGCGACGATGCCTATGGGGCAACCCTCGACATGGGCGAAGCCCGTGACCAGCGTCTCGCCGAAGCGGGCCTTGAACTCGTCGAAGCGGCTGCCGTCAACGACGCGGGCGATCACCTCGCGGATGTCGTAGGGGGTGCGCAGGTCGGCGGGAACGACGCCCAGGATCTCCTCGGGGTCATGGGCGGGGGGTTCGGGGGACTGCCAGACGACCGTATCGGGCATCCGGCGGTTCAGGTTGGCGATGGCACGACGCGCCATGGCAAGGGCATGGGCGTCGTCTTCCGCCAGATAGTCGGCCACGCCGGACAGGCGGGTGTGGACATCGCCGCCGCCCAGATCCTCGGCCGTCACGACCTCTCCGGTCGCGGCCTTTACCAAGGGGGGACCGGCCAGGAAGATCGTGCCCTGGTTGCGCACGATGATGGTCACGTCGGACATGGCGGGGACATAGGCGCCGCCGGCGGTGCAGGATCCCATCACCACGGCGATCTGCGGGATGCCCTTCGCGCTCATCTGCGCCTGGTTGAAGAAGATGCGCCCGAAATGGTCGCGGTCGGGAAAGACCTCGTCCTGGTTGGGCAGGTTCGCGCCGCCCGAATCCACCAGGTAGACGCAGGGCAGATGGCACTGTTCGGCGATTTCCTGGGCGCGCAGGTGCTTCTTGACCGACATCGGGTAATAGGTGCCGCCCTTCACCGTCGCGTCGTTGGCCACCACCATCACGTCCTGGCCATGCACGCGCCCGATGCCCGCGATCACGCCCGCGCCGGGGGCCGCGCCGTCATACATGCCATGCGCCGCCGTCGCGCCGATTTCCAGGAACGGACTGCCGGGGTCCAGCAGGTTCGCCACCCGTTCGCGCGGGGGCATCTTGCCGCGGCTGGTGTGACGCTCCATCGCCTTGGTGCCTCCTCCGGCGGCTGCGGCAAGGGCGGCATCGCGCGCGACCTGGATCAGCGCCAGATGCGCCTCGCGGTTGGTGCGGAAGGTGTCGGATGTGGACAGGGCAGCGGACTTCAATTGCATGGGCAGCGGTCCCAAGTGGGGGCGCGGCGCAATGCCGCAGCCGAGGTTTTCGTCACAGCGGTTTGATCCAGATCATGTTTTTCGCCGCCTGCCGGGTTCATGCCGCGCCTTGCAATCTTTGAAGGAGCTTCATGATGAAAACCCTGTGCCTTGCCGCCGCAGCCGCCTTGGCTGTCGTTTCCCCGGTGGCCGCGCAGCAGGCGGGCGACCTGACCGTCGGTCTGGGCATCGCCAATGTGAATCCCAAGTCGGACAACGGCGCGCTGGCTGGCGGCACCGTTCCGGTCAGCATCGGCGACAACACCCGCCCGCAGATCACCGTCGAATATTTCATCCGCGACAATATCGGGGTCGAGCTTCTGGGCGCCCTGCCCTTCAAGCATTCGATCAAGTCGAACGGGACCGAGATCGGCACCGTCAAGCACCTGCCCCCGGTCGTGTCGCTGCAATACCATTTCGACGCCACGCCGCAATTGAAGCCCTTTGTGGGCGTAGGCGTGAACTTCACCGGCTTTTATGACGACGAAGCCAAGGGCTCGCTGGCGGGCAATGACCTGCGCGTCAAGAACAGCTGGGGCCTGGCCGCGCATCTGGGGACCGACTACTGGATCAACGACCGCTCGGCCCTGCGCGCGGACCTGCGCTGGATCGACATCGACGCCGACGTGACCCTGAACGGCGCCGACATCGGCCAGGTCGAGATCGACCCGGTCGTCGCAGGCGTCAGCTATGTGATGAAGTTCTGACGGTCGCTGGCGCATCCCTGCAGGGGTGCGCCCGCGCCGCACCGGGATCGGGCCGCCCCTCACGTCCGGTCCCGCTGATAGGCCATCAGCAGGATGACCTGCCGGGCGGTCTCGTTCAGCTTGCAGGTCGGTTCCGCTAGCGCGCCTCCGGTCCCGCCGCCATTGGTGATCCTGTCATAGGCGCAGCGCGCGTCGCGAAAGGCGATCCAGTCGCGCTCCATCGCCACCAGGGCTTCGGCGCGGTCGGCGCCGCGCGCCTCCTCGGTCGCCTTCAGCGCGTCATAGGTTTCGGTCAGCTTGGTTTCCCAGGCCTGCCACTCCGCATCCAGGCAGTTCAACCGGCGGTCCACCAGCGCAATCTCGCCATGCTCCGCCTCGGCATAGGCGAGGCAGCTTTCCTGCCCGACCCCCGCGCAATCCAGCCGCGCGCCATCGGACCCGGCATCGGCCAGGCATTGGTCGATCAGCGCGGGATCAAGCCCGGAACTGTCGCCCGCCAGCGCCGGAACGGCGAACCACGCCGCGACCGGAAGCGCCAGCGCGACGGACCAGAGGCACCCGTTATTCATCCTGCGGTTCCCAGGCGCGCAGGCGCAGGTATTGATGCGCCGTCAGTTGCAGGCTGCAATCGACGCTGGCCGGCCCGCCCCCGGTGCCGCCGCCCCAGCGGCTGCGTTCATAGGCGCAGGCCGCGTCACGGAAGGCGATCCAGTCGCGCTGCATCTGCCGCAGCAGGGGTTCCTGCTTTTCGGCCGCCGATCCCAGTTCCGCCATCTCGGCATCGGCGGCCTTGGCCGACGCCAGGACGCGGGCATAGCTGTCGTTCAGCTTCCTGTCCCAGACATCGAATTCCTGGCCCAGGCACCAGGACATGGCATAGGTGCTATAGCCGCCGGGGGATTCGATGCAGGGCCCCGAGGCGGCACCGATGCAGGCGACGTAATCCAGGTCGCGCCGATCCGGCGCCTTCTGCGCGGCATCCGCAAGGCAGGCATCGACCAGCGACGCATCGAAGGGCGGCATGGGGGGATCCTGCGCCAAAGCCGGGCTGGCCAGCAGCAGCGCCGCGACAAGCCCCCGCATCACATCAGGCTCATCAACTCGCGGCCGATCAGCATCCGGCGGATTTCGCTGGTGCCCGCGCCGATCTCCATCAGCTTGGCGTCGCGGAACAGGCGGCTGACCACGCTGTCGTTCAGGAAACCCGCCCCGCCAAGCGCCTGAACGGCCTGATGGGCCTGCACCATCGCCTGTTCGCTGGCGTAAAGCACCGCGCCCGCCGCATCCTGCCGCGTGACCTTGCCCGCGTCGCAGGCTTTTGCCACCTCATAGACATAGGCGCGGGCGGTGTTCAGCGCGACATACATGTCGGCGATCTTGCCCTGCATCAACTGGAACGACCCGATCGGCTGGCCGAACTGCTTGCGGTCGCGGACATAGGGCATCACCTCGTCCAGGCAAGCGGCCATGATGCCGGTGCCGATGCCCGACAGGACCAGCCGTTCATAGTCCAGCCCCGACATCAGGACGCGGACGCCCCGGCCTTCCTCGCCCAGGACATTCTCGAACGGGATTTCGCAATTCTCGAAGATCAGTTCGCCCGTGTTGGACCCGCGCATCCCCAGCTTGTCGAAATGCGGAGAGGTCGAGAAACCGGCCATGCCGCGCTCGACGATGAAGGCGGTGATGCCCTTGCTGCCCGCATCCGGGTCGGTCTTGGCATAGACGACCAAAGTCTGCGCGTCGGGCGCGTTGGTGATCCAGTACTTGTTGCCGTTCAGGACATAGCGGTCGTTCTTCTTTTCCGCCCGCAGCTTCATGCCGACCACGTCGCTGCCTGCGCCTTCCTCGGACATGGCAAGGGCGCCAACGGCCTTGCCGGAACACAGGTCTGGCAGGTATTTCGCGCGCTGTTCGTCGGTGCCGTTCAGCTTGATCTGGTTCACGCAAAGGTTCGAATGCGCGCCGTATGACAGGCTGACGCTGGCAGATGCCCGCGCGATCTCCTCGGTCGCGACGACATGGGCCAGATAGCCCATGCCCGCGCCGCCCCACTGTTCGGGGACGGTGATACCCAGAAGGCCCAGATCGCCCATCTCGGTCCACAATTCGTTCGGGAAGGCGTTGGTGCGGTCAACATCGGCGGCGATGGGCTTGACGCGGTCCTGCGCCCAGCGATGCACCATGTCGCGCAGGGCGTTCACATCCTCGCCCAGGTCGAACTCCATCCCGCGTGTGAACATGCGCGCCCTTCCCCTTTATTGAACAACCGTTCATTTACGCTATACGGTGCAGATCGTATTCCCGTCAAGCCTGCGCCGGAACGCAGAACCGGTCAACATCCGGCGCTGCAGGTGCCGATCCCCCGGCCTCGGGAACGGTCGCGGTGCGGATCGGCCTCCGGTGGAAAGGCCTATTTCTTCCGCATCGCTTCGGCCAGGGCTGCGCCGAAACCGCCCTGCCCGCCGGATTTCGGGGAAGCCGTAGCCATTCGCGGCCCCGGCTTGGCCTGCGCTTTCGGGGCGGATTTCGCGGCCTCGGCATCGGTGCGCATGGTCAGGCCGATTCGCTTGCGGGGCACGTCCACCTCGGTCACGCGGACACGAACCACGTCGCCGACCTTCACCACTTCGTTCGGATCCTTGACGAAGCGGTTGGCAAGCTGGCTGACATGGACCAGTCCGTCCTGATGGACGCCAATGTCCACGAAGGCGCCGAAAGCCGCGACATTGGTGACGGTGCCCTCCAGAGTCATGCCGGGCTTCAGGTCGGTGATCTCCTCGACCCCATCCGCAAAGCTGGCGGTGACGAAACTGGGGCGCGGGTCGCGGCCAGGCTTTTCCAGTTCCGACAGGATGTCGCGGATGGTGGGCAGGCCGAAATGATCGTCCACGAACTGTTCGGCCCGGATGCCCTTCAGCGCGGCGCCGTCGCCCATGATCGCGCGGATGTCGCGCCCGCAGGCGGCAACGATCTTGCGGGCGACCCCGTAGGCCTCGGGGTGGACGGCCGAGGCGTCCAGCGGTTCCTTGCCGTCGCGGATGCGCAGGAAGCCCGCACATTGCTCAAAGGCGCGGGGGCCGAGGCCCGCGACCTTCTTCAGCGCCGCACGCGACGGGAAGGCGCCGTTCTCGTCGCGCCAGGCCACGATGTTCTGCGCGAGCGACGGCCCAAGCCCCGCGACATGGGCCAACAACGGGGCCGAGGCGGTGTTCAGGTCCACGCCGACTGCGTTCACGGCATCCTCGACCACGGCCTCCAGCGTCTTCGCCAGTTGCCGCTGGTCCACGTCATGCTGGTACTGGCCCACGCCAATCGACTCGGGCGGCACCTTGACCAGTTCCGCCAACGGATCCTGCACGCGGCGGGCGATGGACACCGCGCCACGCAGCGACACGTCAAGCTGCGGAAACTCCTTCGCGGCCAGTTCGGACGCCGAATAGACCGAGGCCCCGGCTTCGGACACGATCACCTTGGTCGGGGCCTTCGCGCGCTTGGGCAGGCGCTTCAGCACATCCGCCACCAGCCGTTCGGTTTCGCGGCTGGCGGTGCCGTTGCCGATGGCGATCAGGTCCGCGCCGTGCTTCGCAATCAGCGCCAGCAGCGTCGCCTCGGCCCCGCGCAGGTCGTTCTTGGGCTGGAATGGATAGATCGTGGCCGTGTCCAGCAGCTTGCCGGTCGAATCGACCACCGCGATCTTGCAGCCGGTACGGATGCCGGGGTCGATGCCCAGCGTCACCCGCGCGCCTGCGGGCGCCGCCAGCAGCAGATCCTTCAGGTTGCGGCCAAAGACGCGGATCGCTTCGTCATGGGCGCGCTTTCGCAATTCGGTCAGCAGGTCGATATACATCGTGTTCGACAGGCGCACCCGCCATGTCCAGCCCGCGACCTGCCGCAGCCATTGATCGCCCGGACCGTTGCCCAAGGTGCCGATGGCACGGACCACGATCCCTTCGGCCCGCTGCGCGCCGGTGTCCGGGTCGGGCGAGATGTCGATGGTCACGATCTCTTCCTTCGCGGCGCGCAGGATGGCAAGCGCGCGGTGCGCGGGAATGGCGGACCACTTTTCCCGATGGTCGAAATAGTCGCTGAACTTGGCCCCGGCAGTTTCCTTGCCCGCGATCAGCTTGGCGGCGATGAAGGCCTCCGCCCGCATGAAATCGCGCAAGGCTCCCAGCAGCGTGGCGTTTTCCGAAAGCTCCTCGACCAGGATGTCACGCGCGCCATCAAGGGCAGCTTTCGTGTCCGGCACAGCCTCCGTGATGAACCCTGCTGCCTGCTTGGACGGATCCGCCGCGCGGTCCCCTTGGATCGCACGCAGCAGCGGCTCCAGCCCGTTCTCGCGGGCGATCATCGCTTTGGTGCGCCGCTTGGGCTTGAAGGGCAGATAGATGTCCTCAAGCGCGGCCTTGGTCTCGGCCCCGGCGATGGCGCGGGCCAGGTCGTCGGTCAGCTTGCCCTGGTCCTTGATCGAATTCAGGATCGCCGCCCGCCGCGCCTCCATGTCGCGCAGGTAAGCCAGCCGGTCGGCCAGCGTCCGCAACTGCGTGTCGTCCAACCCGCCCGTCACCTCTTTCCGATAGCGCGCGACGAAGGGCACCGTGGCCCCGCCGTCCAGCAATTCGGCCGCCGCCGTGACCTGGGCGGGAGTGGCGTTGATCTCGGCTGCAATGATGCGGGCGATGCGGGCGGCTGTGTCCATGGGATCCTCCGAAAACGGAAGGCGGTTCTAGCCGGGCGCGGCGCGCAGGCCAAGTCCGTCATGCGCGCGCTGCCTGTTGACAGCGCTGGCCCCCATGCACAGGTGCAGGGAATGCAAGAATGAAAGGACGATTGATGCCGACCCTTTTCGACCCCCTTCAGATTGGACCCCTGACCCTGAAGAACCGCATCGTCATGGCGCCCCTGACCCGTTCCCGCGCCGGGGCCGAGCGTGTGCCGAACACGATGATGGCCGAATATTACGCGCAGCGCGCCGGCGCCGGGCTGATCCTGTCGGAAGCGACCAGCGTGACGCCGATGGGCGTGGGTTATGCCGACACGCCGGGCATCTGGAACGACGCGCAGGTCGAGGGCTGGAAGCTGGTGACAAAGGCCGTCCATGACGCGGGCGGGCTGATCATGCTGCAACTGTGGCATGTGGGCCGCATTTCCGACCCGATGTTCCTGGACGGCAACCTGCCGGTCGCCCCAAGCGCGATCAAGCCCGCAGGCACCGTTAGCCTGGTGCGCCCGAAGAAGGAATACGAGACGCCCCGCGCCCTTGAAACCGAGGAAATCCCTGGCATCGTCCAAGCCTATCGCAAGGCCGCCGAGAACGCCAAACGCGCGGGCTTCGACGGGGTCGAAATCCATGGCGCCAACGGCTATCTGATCGACCAGTTCCTGCAGGACAAGACGAACCGCCGCACCGACCGTTATGGCGGATCCATCGAAAACCGCGCGCGGTTCCTGGAAGAAATCGCGGATGCCGTCATCGGCGTCTGGGGCGCGGATTGTGTGGGCCTGCATCTGTCGCCGCGCGGCGACGATCACGACATGGGCGACAGCGATCCCCGCGCGCTGTTCACGCATGTCGCGCGCCGGATGCGCGACCGGGGCCTTGCCTTCATCTGCCTGCGCGAACGGCTGGCCGATGACAGCCTGCTGGACGACATCAAGGCGGCATTCGGCGGCATCGTGATCGCCAACGAGGCGCTGACCCGCGACAGCGCCGAAGACCTGATCCGCACGGGCCCCGCCGATGCGGCGGCCTTCGGCAAGGACTTCATCGCCACGCCCGACCTGCCCCGCCGCTTCCGCGAAGGGCTGGACCTGAACGAACAGGACCGTTCTACCTTCTATGGCAGCGGGCCTGCGGGTTACATCGACTATCCGGTCGCGGAAGAGGTCTGATCCCTGCGGCGGGCCATCCGGCCCGCCCCCCTACTTGGCCTTCGAGGCTGCGCTTTCCGGCAGCTCCTCGTCGAACAGGCGCTGATAGAACTCGGCCACGGTCTGGCGCTCCAGCTCGTCGCATTTGTTCAGGAAGGTCAGCCGGAAGGCATAGCCGATATTGTTGCCGAAGATGCGGGCGTTCTGCGCCCAGGCGATCACCGTGCGCGGCGACATGACGGTAGACAGATCCCCCTGCATGAAGGCCGTGCGCGTCAGGTCGGCCAGCGTCACCATCTGGCCGATGATCTTGCGGCCCTTCTCGGTGTTGTAGGTCGGGTTCTTGGCCAGCACGATCGCGGCCTCGGCATCGTGGGACAGATAGTTCAGCGTGCTGACCAGCGACCAGCGGTCCATCTGGCCCTGGTTGATCTGCTGGGTGCCGTGATACAGGCCCGTCGTGTCGCCCAGGCCCACGGTGTTGGCCGTCGCGAACAGTCGGAAATAGGGGTTCGGGGTGATGACCTCGTTCTGGTCCAGCAAAGTCAGCTTGCCGTCGGTTTCCAGCACGCGCTGGATCACGAACATCACGTCGGCGCGGCCCGCATCATATTCGTCAAAGACGATGGCAGTCGGGTTGCGCAGGGCCCAGGGCAGGATGCCTTCGTGGAAGACCGTGACCTGCTTGCCGTCCACCAGCTTGATCGCGTCCTTGCCGATCAGGTCGATCCGGCTGACATGGCTGTCCAGGTTCACGCGCACGCAGGGCCAGTTCAGCCGCGCCGCCACCTGTTCGATATGCGTCGATTTCCCGGTGCCGTGATAGCCCTGGATCATCACCCGGCGGTTATAGGCGAATCCCGCCAGAATCGCCATGGTCGTGTCGGGATCGAACTTGTAGGTCGTGTCGATTTCCGGCACGCGGTCCGACCGTTCGGCGAAACCCTTGACCTTCATGTCGCTGTCCAGACCGAACGCCTCTCGCAGGTCGATCTCCTCAGTCGGTTTGGCGTTCATGTCCAGCATCGTCCGGCCCTTTCCTCGCATCGTCCGCCTTGATTGCGCATAAGTCCGCCGCGTGCAAGCGGGCTTGCGTTGACGGGACATGGCTGGCTGCTAAGTTGGCCCCTGCAACCGAGAGAGGATTGCCGTTGCCGGATACCCGCTCCACGCATCTGCAGAACCTGATCGCACGGGTCGCGCAGGGTGATCGCCTTGCCTTCGATGGGCTGTACCAGGCGACCTCGGCCCAGTTGAACGCCATCTGCCTGTCCGTGCTGAGGGACCGCCGCGAGGCCGAGGAGGTGCTGGAGCAGGTCTATATCCAGATCTGGAAGACCGCCAAGGGCTTTGCCGACAGTGGGCTGTCGCCGAAAGCCTGGCTTTTCATCACGGCGCGCGACCTTGCCATCGGCAGGCTGCGCCATGGCGAAGCGCCGGCCCCGCCGGTCGATACCGTCCTGACCAGGGCGCCGTCCGATCCGGTCGCGGCGGTGCGCCATGCCTATCTGCAGGGTCTGGACGCAGCCGGGTTCGCGCAGCGCACGGGCCTGTCCGTCGAGACTGCCCGGCAGCGGCTGCATGAAGGGTTGGCCGGAATGGCGGCGGAATTCGACGGACCGGACGATGCCCTGGCCGCCGAACTGGCGCTGGGCCTGACCGATTCGAAGGGCGACGCGGCGCGGCTTTCCGCCGACCCTGCCTTCGCGCAACGGCTGCGTGACTGGCAGGAACGGCTGGCCGTGCTGATGGACGACCTGACCCCGGTGATGGCCCCTGCCCGTGCCCGCCAGCGGATCCGCGAAAGCCTGGGGCATGGTGTGGCGCCGCTGTCGGTCGATCCGCTGGAAAAGACCCCCTGGTGGCGCGGTTGGGGCGCCACCCTGGTTGCGGGGCTGATCGCCGCCGCAGGATTGTATCTGTGGATGACCTGAGCCGTCAGGCGTTGAACAGGAAGTGCAGGACATCGCCGTCCTTCACCTCGTAGGTCTTTCCTTCGACCCGGAACTTGCCCGCTTCGCGTGCGCCCGCCTCGCCCTTGTAGGTGACGTAGTCGTCATAGGCGATGGTTTCGGCCCGGATGAAGCCGCGCTCGAAATCGCCGTGGATCACGCCCGCCGCCTGCGGGGCCAGCGTGCCCCTGTGGATGGTCCAGGCGCGGGCCTCCTTGGGACCGACGGTGAAATAGGTGTCCAGGCCCAGCAGCTTGTAGCCCTCGCGGATCAGGCGGTCGAGGCCCGCCTCGTGCAGGCCCATCTCCTCCAGGAACATCGTGGCCTCCTCGGGCGGAAGCTGACTGATCTCCTCCTCGATCCTGGCGGAAATCACCACATGGCCGGCGCCCTGCGCGTGCGCCATCTCGGCCACGCGGTCGGACTGCGCGTTGCCGGTCGCGGCCTTGTCCTCCTCGACATTGCAGACGAACAGAACCGGCTTGGCGGTCAGCAGTTGCAGCATGGCCCAGGCTTTCCGGTCTTCGTCCGCCACCTGCACGGTGCGTGCAGGCTTGCCGGATTCAAGCGCGGCCTGCGCGGCCTTCAGCAGCTTTTCCTGGGCCACGGCCTCCTTGTCGCCGCCCTTCAGCTTGCGGGCGATATTGGCAAGGCGGCGTTCGACCGATTCCAGGTCGGCGATCATCAACTCGGTCTCGATGGTCTCGGCATCGGCGATGGGATCGACGCGGCCCTCGACATGGGTGACATCGCCATCCTCGAAGCAGCGCAGGACATGGGCGATGGCGTCCACCTCGCGGATATTGGCCAGGAACTGGTTCCCCAGGCCCTCGCCCTTGCTGGCGCCTTTCACAAGTCCCGCGATGTCCACGAAGGTGATGCGCGTCGGGATGATCTGCTTGCTGCCCGCGATCTGGGCCAGCGTGTCAAGCCGCGGATCGGGGACGGCGACGTCGCCCACGTTCGGCTCGATGGTGCAGAAGGGAAAGTTCGCGGCCTGCGCGGCGGCGGTCTTTGTCAGCGCGTTGAACAGCGTCGATTTGCCCACGTTCGGCAAGCCGACAATTCCCATGCGAAAGCCCATGACGCGCCCCTTTTGCTCAAGTCAGGGCGCGTTCTAGGCAAGCGGCACGGGTTCTGCAAGCACCCCTTCCAAGCGGCGGCACGGGCGGGACAAGGAAACGCACTGCGTTTCCCTACCCGCGTGGGACGTTGCCACCAGAGACGGTGCGATCCCCACCCCGAGAGGCCAGCGTCCGACCCGAGGGGGCGTGTAAGCGCCCGCCTGGGGGCGGGTCGGGCGCTGGCAAGGCCTTTTGAGGCCCGGCGGCATTTGTGGCACCCGCAGCGCGTGGCAAAGACAATGGCCTTCGCCAGTTAGACGATAGCCGAGTCGCGGATCTGAACTCGCTTTACCGGAACAGCACCAGCGATCCCGGCGACCAGGCCAGCCGGGTCCGCGTTCCCACCTCCTGCACGTCACGGCCAAAGACGTTGCGCATGGAAATCCGCACGGGCCGCGCCTTGCCGTCCAGGGCCGCCGCACCGTCCAGCCGCAGATCGTAATAGGTCATGTCGCCGTAATAGACGACCTCGTCGATGGTGGCGTTCGTTTCGCGCGGCTGGGTATGGGTCTGGTTCGGGCCGACCAGGGTCATGGTCTCGGGCCGGAAGCCGATGGTCGGGCCCTCGTCGTCCGGGTTCGCGCGGCTGACCTGACGGGCGGGCAGATCGACCACGCCAAGGCCCGGAGCCTCGACCGTCACCGTGCCGTCGCTTTCGCCCAGGATCCGCGCGGGCAGGAAGTTCATCACGCCGATGAAATCCGCCACGCGGCGGTTGGCGGGCCGGGCATAAAGCGCCTCGGGGCCGTCAAGCTGGGCAATCTCACCCTCGAACATCACGGCGATGCGGTCGGACATGACCAAGGCTTCCTCCTGGTCATGCGTCACCAGGACGAAGGTGATGCCGACCTGGCGCTGCAGCTTGATCAGTTCGACCTGCATCTGTTCGCGCATCTTGCGGTCAAGCGCGGACAGGGGCTCGTCCAGCAGCAGCACCTTGGGCTTCAGGATCAGCGCGCGGGCAAGCGCCACCCGCTGGCGCTGCCCGCCCGACAGCGCGTGCGCGGCGCGGTTGCCGTATCCGCGCAACCCAACCATGGCCAAAGCTTCCTCGACCAGGGCCGCCTTTTCCGCCTTGCTTCGCGGATCGCGGCGCAGCCCGAAGGCCACGTTTTGCGCGACCGTCAGATGCGGGAAGATGGCATAGGATTGGAACACCATGTTGGTAGGGCGCTTGTTAGCCGGCACCTCGTCCATGCGCTTCTGGTCTATCAGGATGGCGCCTTCGGAGATATCCTCGAAGCCGGCAATCGTGCGAAGAAGCGTGGTCTTGCCGCAGCCCGACGGCCCCAGAAGCGAGAAGAACTCGCCCGCCCGGATCGTCAGGTCGATGCCGCGCAGCGCGTGGTAATCGCCGTAATGCTTGTGGACGCCGCGACATTCGATCATCGGCTTGCGGTCGTCGGTCACAGGAACCCTCCGGTCGGATTGCCGCCCATGCGGGCATTGCCGCGGCGGCGGAAGTATTCGCCCAGTGTCAGCAGCACGATGGACAGCGCCACAAGGACGGTGCCAAGCGCCATGATCATGGGGATCTGCTTGGGAAAGCGAAGCTGGCTGAAGATATAGGTGGGCAGCGTGGGCTGGTTGCCCGCCAGGAAGAAGGCGATGATGAACTCGTCCAAGCTGATCGTGAAGGAGATCAGCAGCGAACTGATGATGCCCGGCATGACCAGCGGCAGGGTGACCAGTCGAAACGCGCTCCACCGCGTCTCGCCCAAATCATAGGCCGCTTCCTCCAGCGACTTGTCGAGCGACGAGAAGGCCGTGGACAGGATCGCGATGGCATAGGGCATGCAGATCAGCACATGGCCCAGGATCACGGTGAGGATCGACAGTTGCACGCCGGCGCCCAGCAGCACCACCAGCAGCGACATCGCGATGATGATTTCGGGCAGCACCATGGGCAGCAGGATGAAGCCCATCATGCCGCCCTTTCCCGGAAACTCGAACCGTGTGGAGGCGCGGGCGGCGAAGATGCCGAGGCATGTCGCCAGGATCGAGGCCGAAACCGCGACGATCAGCGAATTGGTCAGCGCCGTGCGCAGCGTGGCATTGGCCCACATCTGCGCGAACCAGTTGGTCGTGAAGCCCTGCAACGGGAAGGCGATGATCGTGCCGGAATTGAAGGCGAACAGCGGCAGCAGGATGATCGGCGCATAGAGAAACAGCAGATAGAGCAGCGCATAGGCCTGCAGGCCGCGCCCCTTCCCGCTCATGACCGCACCTTGAGGAAGCGGCGGTTGATGAGCAGAAAGGCCACGCTGACCAAGGCCACAATCGCCATGGCCGTGACCGCCAGAGCCGATCCCAGCGGGCGGTTGTCCAGCGCCAGCATCTGCACCTGGATCAGGTTGGCGATCATCGGGATCTTGCCGCCGCCGATCAGTTCGGGTGTGACGTAATCGCCGATGGTCGGGATGAAGACGATCAGCACCGCCGCCAGCACGCCGGGCATCGCCAGGGGCAGCGTCACCCGCCAGAAGGTCATGGCGCGGCTTTCGCCCAGATCGCGCCCGGCTTCCAGCAGGGAACGGTCGATCTTTTCCAGGGCCACGAAGATCGGCAGGATGGCGAAGGGCGCATAGGCATGGGCCAGCGTGATCACGATGGAATTGACGTTGTAGAGGATGAAGCTCAGCGGCTGGTCGATGATGCCAAGCCCGGTCAGGGTCGAGTTTATGACGCCGTTATAGCCCAGGATCACCTTCCACAGGAACACCCGGATCAGATAACTGGTCCAGAAGGGAATGGTGATGAGGAACAGCCATAAGGACTTCTTTTCCGGGCGGACCATGAAGCTGACGTAATAGGCCACCGGAAAGGCGAGAAGCACCGTGACCAGCGTCACCAGGGCCGAAACCATCAGCGACCGCAGCATGACCGTGCGCACGATGGGATCGGTCCAGACCTGGACATAGTTGGCCCAGGTGAAGTCGCGCACGACCTCCAGATAGCCGTCGGTCAGGAAGCTGTAGGTCAGGATGGTCAGAAGGGGCGCGGCCAGGATCAGCAGCGCATACAGGAACGGCGGCGCGATCAGGGCATAGCCCTGCCTCGCCTGTGCATCCAACCCGCCTCTAGCCATTCGATCCTTCCCGCTGCGCCTTGGCCTCAATTCCTTTCATATCAGGGAAAGGGTGAAAAGAGGGTTTATGCGTATCGCATCCGCCCGGTCCTAGCGCCACCACCGCCCCGTCAAGGCCAGCCAAGCCAGCGATGCCTGTCGCTGAAAAGGCGTGATATCAGGCACTTGCGCAAAGCAGTTGATGTTGCCCTTCAACACGCCATTCAGGAACTGCGGCACGTTCGGGCCGGGATACAGCGCGCCGGTCGCCCGCCTGGGCAGCAGGCGGCGGGACCGGGCGGCGCGATGCAGCGTGTCTTGCGCGATCCCGGCCAGGGCAATCGCATCCTCGGGCCGGGCGTGAGCCAGGCCAAGCCCCCAGGGTTGCAGGCGCGGCAGCGCGCGCAGCCAGGCAGCCAGTCCGGCGCCAAGCGCCTGGTCGGCGACCACGCCCCGCGCCTCGGCAGGGGTGCCAAGCCGTTCCGCCGCCAGTCCCATCAGCTGGCCCGCCGTGTCGTTCACGTAATCCACCACCGCGTCAGGACCGGCCAGCGGTTCCCTTTCGCAGTCGCGGCGGCGAGCCTCGGCCAAGGGAACGGCGAAGCCCGCGTCCTTGCCCCAAACCTCCCACAGGGGTGTCAGAACATCATGCAGGGGGGGCGGCTTGCCCATCCCCATCTCGGCCAGCCGGTCGATCCACCATTGCAGCCGCATCTCGGCCAGCATCGGCTCGGACGACTGGAAGGGCGCGCGGGCGATTTCGAGGTTCAGCGCGTAAAGCGTTATCAGTGAAGGACGATCCTCCGGCCTTGCAACCAATACTGCGCCGAAGCGGTCGGGATCCCCGCTGCGCACCAGTTCGGTGCAGGCCTCCAGCGTCACGCCAGCAGATCCTCGGCAATGCGGGCCACGTCCCTTTGCACCGTGGTCGGGCGGACCAACAACTCGATCCCGGCCTTGGACATGCGCACCTCCAGTCCCGCGCCGGTCAGGTCGGCCTTTGCCTGGTCAAGGCGCGAGAAGTCCTTGGAGACCATCGCCTGCGCCCGAAGATCCGCCAGCCGATCCTGCAAAGCGACGAGGATCTGGTCAAAGTCCTTGAAGGCCGACTGGCTGTCCAGTGCCTGGTAATCGGCCCGCATCCAGTCGTCACCGCCCGCCTGCAGCAACCCGATGAAGCGGGCCGAGGCCAGCAGCAGCGCCGGATCGTCCCTCAGCCGGTGCAGCACGGCAATCGCGCCCGGCGTGTTCAGGTCATTGGCGATGGCCTCGACCACCTCGGGATGCGGCGCGGCGGCGGGCTCCACGTCCTTGGTCAGCAGACGCCATTGCCACAGGATGTCGCGCGCCTCGTCCGCCTTGGCCTGGGTCCAGTCCATCGGCTTGCGGTAATGGGTGGACAGCAGCACATAGCGGATCACCTCGCCCGCGATGCGCCGGTCCAGCAGGTCGCGCACGGTGAAGAAGTTGCCAAGCGACTTGGACATCTTCTTGCCTTCGACCTGCAGCATCTCGTTATGCAGCCAGACATTGGCGAAGGACGCCTCGGGATGCGCGCAGCAGCTTTGCGCGACCTCGTTTTCGTGATGCGGGAATTGAAGGTCGATGCCGCCGCCGTGGATGTCGAAGCTTGGCCCCAGCAGCGCGGCCGACATGGCCGAGCATTCGATATGCCAGCCGGGGCGCCCCCGGCCCCAAGGGCTGTCCCAGCCGGGTTGATCGGCATCGGAGGGTTTCCACAACACGAAATCCATCGGATCGCGCTTGAAGGGCGCGACCTCGACCCGCGCGCCGGCGATCATGTCATCGACGGACCGGCCCGACAGGCGGCCGTATTCGGGGAAGGAGCGCACGTCGAACAGCACATGCCCCTCGACCTCATAGGCGTTGCCGCGGGCGATCAGGGTCTCGATCATCGCCACCATCTGCACGATGTATTCGGTCGCGCGGGGCTCGTGGTCGGGGCGGTCGGCGCCAAGGGCGTCCATGTCGTCGTGATACCAGGCGACGGTTTCCTCGGTGATCTCGCGGATGTCGCGGCCGGTGGCAGCGGCGCGGGCGTTGATCTTGTCGTCCACGTCGGTGAAGTTGCGGACATAGGTGACGTGATCCGCGCCATAGACATGGCGCAGCAGACGCACCAGCACGTCGAAGACCAGCACGGGGCGGGCATTGCCCAGATGCGCGCGGTCATAGACTGTCGGCCCGCACAGATAGAGACGCACGTTCCGGGGGTCCAGCGGCTGGAACGTCTGCTTGGTTCGCGTGCGGGTATTCGTCAGCCGGATCTCGACCATGATGCGCCTTTCCTTGTCACCGCGGGTCTAGCCCATCGGCGCATGGCTTTCCACCCATGCGATCTGGCGCGGCAGGCTGTGGCGGTGAAGGTCATAGCCGTCAAGGATCGTCCGGCGCGCCGCGGCCCGCAGCCGGTCGGCGTCGGGATCGCCCGCCAGCCCCCGGATCAGCGCGGCAGATAGCGCGGGCACGTCGAAGAAGGACACCAGCCGGCTGTTTTCGCCGTCCCGGATCAACTCGCGCACGGGTTCGGTGTCGGAGGCCACGACATAGCCGCCCGCCGACAACGCCTCGGTCAGCGACCAGGACAGCACGAAGGGATAGGTCAGGTAGCAGTGGACCTTGGCTAGCTGGATCAGCGACAGGTAGTCGGGATAGGCCACGCGTCCCAGGAAATGGACGCGCGACAGATCCAGCCGGTCGCCCAGTTCGGCGAGCATCCTGGCCTTCCAGCTGCCGCCATCTTTCGGCGCATTGCCATAGCTGACGCCCTCGGCCCCGACGACAACCACCTGCGCCTGAGGTCGGGCCGCCAGAACCTCGGGCAGCGCGCGCATGAAGACGTGAAAGCCGCGATAGGGTTCCAGCGAGCGACTGACATAGGACAGCACCTCATCCCCCGCGCGCAGCACCTGCCCGCCCGGCAGGGTCAGGTGGGCTGCCGGGTTCGGACAGACGCGGGCCGTGTCGATGCCGTCATGAATGACCGTGATCCTGGCGCGCAGTTCGGGCGGGAAGCTGTCGGCCTGGTAGCGGGTGGGAGAGATCGCCGCGTCCGCCTGAAAGATCCCTTGGATCAGATGGGCGCTGCGGGCCAGGGCCATCATCCGGGCTTCGTCGGTGTCGGCCTGGAACTCGGGGTCGAAGCCCACGTCATGGCCGCGCGTGCGATAGAGAAGCTCGGCATAGACCAGAAGCTTCGCCTTGGGCCAGATTTCCTGCAGGAACAGCGTCTCGCCCCAGCCGGTATGGCCGATGATGATGTCGGGCGTGAAGCCGTGCCGGTCCCGCAGCGCCCGCGCCGCCCGCGCCGCCAGATAGCCGCGTTCGGCGTGTCCCGCATAGCTGCGGCCGAAGGCGCTGTTCGTTTCGACCGGATCGGGCGCCTTGTAGCGCATGGTCGCGACCGGGCTTGGCCGCTGGTTCTTCTCATCCGTAAGCGCCAGCACCTGATGCCCGCGCGCGGCCAAGGCGGGGGCCAGATGCGGGAACTGTCCGGGAAAGTTCTGGTGGACGAACAGGATCTTCATCGGTGATGGTCGCGGAACGCCGCCGCCAGCAGCGCGCGCGTGTAGTCCTGCTGCGGGTCGTCAAAGATCTGGGCGGTGCTGCCCTGCTCCACCACCTCGCCCGCGCGCATGACCATGATCTTGTGCGACATGGCGCGGACCACGCGCAGGTCGTGGCTGATGAACAGGAAGGCCAGCCCGTATTTCTGCTGCAAGCCGCGCAGAAGCTGGACGATCTGCACCTGCACCGTCATGTCCAGGGCGCTTGTCGGTTCGTCCAGGACGACAACCTTCGGGCGCAGGATCATCGCTCGGGCGATGGCGATGCGCTGGCGCTGGCCGCCGGAGAATTCGTGGGGATAGCGGTGCATCGTTTCGGGCCGCAGCCCCACCTCGGCCATGATGTCCGCGACCATCTGGCGGCGGTCGCGGCCCTTTTCGACGCCGTGGACGGTCAGGCCCTCGGCGATGATCTGTTCCACGGTCATGCGCGGGGACAGGCTGCCGAAGGGATCCTGGAAGACGATCTGCATGTCGCGGCGCAGTTTCCGCAACTGCCGCGACTGCCAGGCCGAGATGTCCTGCCCCATGAACAGGATCGGCCCGTCGCTGTCGATCAACCGCATGATCGCCAAGGCCAGCGTGGTCTTGCCGGATCCGGATTCACCCACGATGCCCAGCGTCTCGCCCGCGCGCACGGTCAGGGTGGCGCCGTTCACGGCCTTCACATGGCCCACGGTCTTGCGCAGCAGGCCCCGCTGGATCGGAAACCAGACCTTCAGATCCTGTGTCTCGACCATCGTTGCCGCGCCTTCGGGAACGGGATCGACGGTGCCGGTGGGCTCGGCCGCCAGCAGCTTGCGGGTGTAGTCATGCTGGGGATCGGCAAAGATCGCCTCGACCGGGCCTTGCTCGACGATCTCGCCATCCTTCATCACGCAGACGCGGTCGGCAATGCGGCGGACGATGCCCAGGTCGTGGCTGATGAACAGCATCGACAGGCCCTCGGCCGCCTTGAGTTCCGCCAGCAGGTCCAAGATCTGCGCCTGGATCGTCACATCCAGCGCCGTCGTCGGTTCGTCCGCGATCAGCAGAGCCGGCCCGTTCGCCAGCGCCATCGCGATCATCACCCGCTGGCGCTGCCCGCCGGACAACTGGTGCGGATAATCGGCCAGCCGGCTTTCCGGGTCGCGGATGCCCACGCGGGTCAGCAGGTCCACGATCCGCGCGCGCGCCCTTGCCCCCGTCAGCCCCTGGTGCAGCGCAAGGCTTTCGCCCAACTGCCGTTCCAGCGTGTGCAGCGGGTTCAGCGAGGTCATCGGTTCCTGGAAGATGAAGCTGATGTCATCGCCCCGGATGTCGCGCAGCACGCGGTCGGGGGCGCCGACCATTTCCCGGCCTTCGTATTTGACCGAGCCTTCGACCAGGGCGGATTCGCCCAGAAGCTGGACGGTGGACAGCGCCGTGACCGACTTTCCCGAACCGGATTCGCCCACAAGCGCGACCGTCTCACCCTTGCCGATATGGAAGCTGACGCCCTTGACAGCCGGGACGATGCGGCCTTCCTGGCGAAAGCTGATGCGAAGGTCGCGCACCGCCAGAACGGCGTCGCTGGCGGGCGACGGGACGGGGTGGCCCTGCCCTTCCCCCGGCATCTGCGCGCCATTATCCTCGGCCACGGCGGCGGCTGCGCCGGGGGCGGGAATGACGGGATGCAGGTCGTCGGTCATTTGAACGTCTTTCGCGGATCGAAGGCGTCGCGCACCCCTTCGAAGATGAAGACCAGGAGCGACAGCATGATCGCGAAGGTGAAGAAGGCCGTGAAGGCCAGCCAGGGCGCCTGCAGGTTCTGCTTGGCCTGAAGCGCCAGTTCGCCCAGCGAGGGCGCGGAAGCGGGCAGCCCGTAGCCCAGATAGTCAAGCGCGGCCAGTCCGCTGATCGTGCCGGTCACGACAAAGGGCAGCATGGTCAGCGTGGCGACCATGGCATTGGGCAGGATGTGGCGGAACATGATGGTGCGGTCGCCCACGCCAAGCGCACGGGCGGCGCGGACATATTCGAAGTTGCGCGCCCGCAGGAATTCCGCCCGGACCACCCCCACAAGCGCGGGCCAGCCGAACAGGATGGTGACGAAGACCAAGAGCCAGAAGCTGCGCCCCAGAATGGCGAACAGGATGATGATGACGTAAAGCGACGGCGTGGAGGCCCAGATCTCCAGCACCCGTTGGAACACAAGGTCCGTGCGTCCGCCGAAATATCCCTGGATCGCGCCCGCCGCGATGCCGACGGTGGACGCCACCACCGTCACGATCAGCGTGAACAGGATCGAGATGCGGAAGCCATAGATCACCCGCGCCAGCACATCGCGCGCCGTATCGTCGGTGCCCAGCCAATGCGTGCCGTCCGGCGCACTCGGGGCGCTGCCGACATTGTTGATGGTCGAATAATGGAAAGGGATCGGCGGCCAGATCATCCAGCCCTGGTCTTCCTTGGGAATGTCGCTGGTCCCGGCCTTGACGGCGGCGATCAGATCCTCGGGCGTGTCCCAGCAGTCTTGACTGCCGCCGGTAACGATCAGGCATTGCACGGCGGGGTCGGTATAGATCGCCTCGGTCCCGAAATCGCCGCCGAAGGCCGTTTCGGGATAGAAGCGATAGGCGGGGAAATAAAGCTCGCCCTTGTAGCTGGCGACGATCGGCTTGTCGTTGGCCACGATCTCGGCGCACATGGCGACGACGAACAGCACCGAGAAGATCACCAGCGACCAGAAGGCCCGGCCATTGCGGCGGAAATTGCGCCAGCGGCGGCGGTTGAGTTCGCTCAGCGCCATCAACCGGCCCTCGATTCAAAGTCGATGCGCGGATCGACGAAGACATACATCATGTCCGACAGGATCCCCACGACCAGGCTCAGCAGGCCGAAGACATAAAGCGTGCCGAAGATCACCGGATAGTCGCGCTGCACGGCAGCCTCGAACCCCAGGCGGCCGAGGCCGTCCAGCGAAAAGACCGTCTCGATCAGGATGGATGCGCCGAAGAACACCCCCAGGAACACCGCCGGAAAGCCCGCGATCACGATCAGCATGGCGTTACGGAAGACATGGCCGTAAAGGACGCGCCCCTCGGTAAGGCCCTTGGCGCGGGCGGTCATCACATATTGCTTGTTGATCTCGTCCAGAAAACTGTTCTTGGTCAACAGGGTTAGCGTGGCAAAGCTGGAAATCGTCGAGGCCACGACCGGCAGCGTCGCGTGCCAGGCATAGTCCTTGATCTTTCCCCACAGGCTCAGGTCCGCGAAGTTGTCGCTGGTCAGCCCCCGCAGCGGAAAGATCTGCCAATAGCTGCCGCCGGCGAACAGCACCATCAGCAGGACCGCGAACAGGAAGGCCGGGATCGCATAGGCCATGATGATCACGCCCGAGGTCCATGTGTCGAACCGTGTGCCGTCGCGCACCGCCTTGCGGATGCCCAGCGGGATCGAGATCAAATAGGCCAGCAGCGTGGACCACAGGCCCAGCGTGATCGACACCGGCATCTTTTCCACCACAAGGTCGATGACACTGATCGACCGGAACCAACTGGTCCCGAAATCGAAGGTCAGATAGTTGCCCATCATCGTCAGGAATCGCTGCAAAGGCGGCTTGTCGAAGCCGAATTCCTTTTCAAGCTGGGCGATGAATTCGGGCGGCAGGCCGCGCGCGCCCTCATAGCCCTCGACCACGCCGGTATCGGCTCCGGCCCCTGCGCCCGAGATGTTGCTGAAGGCGTCGCCCGACCCCTGCACCTGGGCCGCGATCTGTTCGATGGGGCCGCCGGGTACGAATTGCGTCAAGGTGAAGTTCACCACCATGATCCCGATCAGCGTCGGGATGATCAGCAGCAACCGCCGCAGGATATAGGCGCCCATCGGATTGCCCTTGCCCCTTGCAGGCCTTGGCGGCCCGTTTCTTCTGTTCCGCCCTTGTCGGGCCGGACTGCCGAGAAATCAACCCTCAGCGGATCGCGCGGCTGGCCTTCAGTTCCGCCTCGCGGGCGGTATCGGCCCACCAGAAATCCAGCGTACCAAGCGCATAGGGCGGCATCTGTTCGGGATGGCGATACATGTCGTAATAGGCCAGCGTGTATTCGGCCTTGAACCACTTGGGCACCCAGAAGCGCAGGCTGCGCAGCGCGCGGTCAAGCGCGTGGATGGCGACGATGTTGTCTTCCTGCGTTTCCGCCTGCTGGCCCAGTTCAAGCAGCTTGTCGATGGCGGGGTTCGCAAGGCCCATCGGGTTGAACACGTCGTCCTTGTCCTCGGACCCGAAGACCTGGCCGGCATAGCCGCCGATGGCATAGGACTGGCCCAAGCTGTCCTCGACCATGTCGAAGTTCTTGGACCGGGTACGAAGCTGCATCTCGGCATTGTCCACGCGGCGGTTTGTGGCGTCAATGCCGATGGCGCGCAGGTTCTGGACGAAGGGGTTGATGATGCGGTCGTTGCCCACGTCGTCGTTCAGGATCTCGATGCTCAGAACCTCTCCGGCGGCGTTGCGGCGCATCCCGTCGCTACCGACGGTCCAGCCTGCCTCGTCCAGCAGGGCCACGGCGCGGCGCATGTTCTTGCGATCAAGCTGGCGTTCGCCGGACGTGGGCTGGACCACCGCGGGTTCGGTCAGGATGCCCGCAGGCAGGTCGCCTGCGACGGGTTCCAGCAGCGCGAGTTCCTCGGGCGACGGGGGGCCGTCGGCGCGGAATTCGCTGTTGTCCCAGAAGGAATTGACCCGCGTTTCCAGGCCATACAGCAGCGTCTGGTTCGTCCATTCGAAGTTGAACATCAGCCCGATCGCCTCGCGCACGCGGATGTCCTGGAACTTCGGGCGCCGCAGGTTGAAGACCCAGCCGTCGCCGGTGGCGATGGTCCCGTCGGGCAGCGTTTCGCGCACCACCGCGCCGGAAGCCAGCGCCGGAAAGTCATAGCGCGTGGACCAGTGCATCGAGGATGTCTCGTTGCGGAAGGTGTATTCGCCCGCCTTGAAGGCCTCGAAAGCGCTGTCGAAGTCGCCGAACATCTCGTACCGGATGCGGTCATAGTTGAAGCGGCCCCGGTTGATCGGCAGATCCTTGCCCCAGTAATCGGGGTTGCGCTTCACGACCATGGTGCGGCCCATATCGGCGCGGTCGAACATGTAGGGACCGGATCCGATGTAAGGGATCGTGGTGCTCTGCTCCAGGTCGCGCTTGTTGTCCTCGAAGTCCTTTTTCGAGAAGACGATCTGGTTGCCCATCTGCGAAATCACGTCGCGGCGGGGATATCCTTCGGCAAAGGTGAACTTGATGCGGTGGTCGTCCAGAACCTCGGCCTTGGCGATCATCTGCTGCATCGCCATGCGGAAGGACGACAGGCCCTTGTCGCGCAGCGTTTCGAAGCTGAACAGCACGTCATGGGCGGTCAGCGGCGTACCGTCGCTGAACTTCGCCTCGGGGCGCAGGTTGAAGATCACCCAGTCCTTGCTTTCGGGATATTCCAGCGTTTCGCACAGAAGGCAGTAATCGACGCCCAATTCGTCCGCCGGGCTGTCCATCAGCCGTTCAAGCTGGATCACCGACAGGGCGATGGCGCGGCCCCGATGGGTGAAGGGGTTGTAGCTGTCAAAGCCCCCGACCGCGCCGAAGGAAATCTCGCCGCCCTTCGGCGCATCGGGGTTCACATAGCGATAGTGCGGGAAATCGGCGGGCAGCGCCGGTTCGCCGAACAGGGCGATGGCATGGGTCTTGATGATCTTCTCGGCCCCGTCAGTCGCCGGTGCCTCTTGCGACAGGGCGGCGGATGCCGGGGCAAGGGCCAGGGCGGCGATCAGGGCAAGGCGGTGCATCGGCAAACTCCGGCAATGGTGTCTGCTGCACGCTAGGCAGCGCCGGGGACACGATCAAGCCGCGATTTCGTGAGGAGACGGCGCGCCCCGTCACGAAAAAAGGCGCATCCGGGGATGCGCCTTCCTGTCGGTTCCGGTGCAGGCCTTACTGCTGGCTTTGCAGATAGGCGATGATGTCGGCGCGGTCCTGCGGATCCTTCAGGCCCGCGAAGGACATCTTGGTGCCCGACACGACGCCCTTGGGGTTGGCCAGGAACTCCTGCAGCGCCTCGGGCGTCCACTGCGGCGCATCGGCCTTGTGCTCGACCATGGCGGGCGAATAGCTGAAGCCCGCGACGGATGCGACCTCGCGGCCCACGACGCCGTTCAGGTGCGGGCCGACGCCATCGGTGCCGTCCAGCTTGTGGCAGGCCTTGCACTTGCCGAAGTCCTTTTCGCCCGCGGCGGCATCGGCGGATGCCAGCAGGGCCGCGAAGTCGATCTGTTCCTCGGCCGCTTCCTCGCCGCCGCCGGCCGCTTCCTCGACCGGGATGGTATAGGCCTGCGCGACCTCCTCGCCCTCGCCATGATGGGCCGCGCCCACGTGATACAGCGATCCCGCCGCCCAGTTGGCCAGCATCAGAAACAGCAGCGCGCCGATCAGCGCGCCTGCGGCCTTGGTCACGGTCATGGTGTTGAACATCGCGTGCGATCCCCGCTTTGGTAAGCTCGTCAATTCGTCGGGTATCTATCCGCTTTCGCTTTGAAGGATCAAGGTATAGTTGACCGCAGGACCACTCAAAATTCGGACAGCGGCCATGACGACCACGACCAACCGCATCGCGTTCCAGGGCGAACCCGGCGCCTACAGCCACCAGGCCTGCCACAATGCGCGCCCCGGCATGGAGGCCCTGCCCTGCCACACCTTCGAGGACGTGATCGAGGCCGTGCGCAGCCACCAGGCGGATCTGGCCATGCTGCCGGTCGAAAACTCGACCTATGGCCGGGTGGCCGACATCCACCACCTGCTGCCCGAATCCGGCCTGCACATCATCGACGAGGCCTTCGTGCGCGTCCATATCAGCCTGCTGGCCGTTCCCGGCACGCCGCTGTCCCAGGTGCGCGAGGCGATGAGCCACACGGTCCTTCTGGGCCAGTGCCGGGGCTTCATGCGCAAGCACGGCATCCGCGCCATCACCGGCGCCGATACGGCGGGCTCCGCGAAAGAGGTGGCGCTGCGCGGCGAGCCCTCGCTGGCCGCCCTGGCCGCGCCCCTTGCGGGCGAGATCTACGGCCTGGAACGGCTGGCCGACCAGATCGAGGACCGGCAGAACAACACCACCCGTTTCCTGATCATGGCGCGCGAGCCCGATTACAGCCGCCGGGCCGAACGGATGCTGACCTCCTTCGTCTTCCGGGTCCGCAACATTCCCGCCGCGCTCTACAAGGCCATGGGCGGCTTCGCCACGAATGGCGTCAACATGACCAAGCTGGAAAGCTACATGGTGGACGGCGTCTTCACCGCGACGCAGTTCTATGCCGATGTCGAAGGCCACCCCGAGGATCCGGCCCTGCAGCGCGCGCTTGAGGAGCTGCGCTATTTTACGTCGTCGCTGGACATGCTGGGCGTCTATCCCGCCGATCCCCTGCGCGAGGCGCAGTTGCGCGCCGCCTAGGCCGCGCGCAGATGGGTCACGAAATCCGTGATCCGCTGGTCGTATTTGCGGTCCAGCTGCGACTTGCCCAGCTTGGCCGTCTGCAACAGAAGCCGCGCGCGCATGCTGCGGGGGCGGACCTCGGTTTCGAACAGAAGGCGTGACTTGACGCGGCTCAGCGCCACAACCGTCATGTTGATCGACAGGTCGAACTGGTCGGAATGGCCTTCAAGGGTGATGTGGGACGGCCGGTCGAAGCGCGTCACATCCAGGCGGACCGACCGCCGCTGCCCGCGCCAGTTGAAATCGACGACCCAGCCCAGTCCCGTGCCCGGTTCCTGCGCAGGATCGACGCGGCGAACAGCAACGCCGCGCGCCACCAGGGCGCGCTCGCTTCGGGAAAAGTCACCGGCGATGTCGAACAGATCGCTTGCGGGAATGTTGGTGTCAATGCGGGTCGAAAATTTCATTCTTGGCTACCATCGGAAGCATGGCTGCGGTGGCGGCACCGCGAACCCTGCGGTTCATAATCCAACAACCCTAACCGATTCAATGGAGGGGAACCACCATCGCCCCGTGCAATCACAAAATGCGCTTGTTCAGTTGCGGTCAGGATAATGCGACCGTTTTGCACGTGCAAATTAATTAAACGCAATGGCCAACAATCTTTAGTTGAGCGGATCGATCATGGCGGC